>JAIOIM010000571.1 GCA_019912505.1 Ignavibacteriaceae bacterium | reverse complement strand
GTTGTAATTCCCTGTCGTACTTTACTTTCAGCATTCGGGTTAAATATAAGATCGGTATCAGTATGTGAATGAATATCGATAAAGCCGGGTGCGGTATAAAGACCGCTGCCATCGATCGTATAAGCTGCTTCAACATCGTTTAAATTTCCAATTGCAACAATTTTTCCTTCCTTTATTCCTATGCTTCCGCTGAACGCCGGTTTACCGGTTCCATCTATTATGTTTGTGTTTTTGATAAGGAGATCAAAGCCGCGCGAGTGCACTGAAAAAGGATGAATTGAAGACGCACCGAAAGCAAGGATAGAAGCACCGAGTAGGGATGAGTTTTGGATAAATTTGCGACGGTTAATTTTTTTCATGAGCAACTCCGTTATTAGAAGATGAAAATTGTATCGTTAATATAAGTCTTCTTTTAGAAATTATAAGCCTGCCCCAGCGCCGGGCAGCCAGGTAGTTGTTATTCCAAACAACAACTTACCCCTATCTTGTAAAACCATCCACAGCCCGGGCGAGAAATTTCCAATCTTTAACATACCGGGGTATATATTTAAATTAACCTTATAACTTGTAAGCCCGCTGAAGAACAACGAGGTCATTAAGGAATTGTTGATGTCGTAAAAGATGCCGGCATTCCAAGTCATCTTTATTGTGTTCTTAAAATAATTTTTGTCAACTGTTTCAAGATTTTTTGCGCGCATACCGCCGCCGATAGATATGTACGAACTATCGTTAAATTTGTAGGAAAGTCCGCCAAGTCCGTTCATCCCGAAATAATAAAAGAAATGAAATTTTTCTGAAAACGGCAGTTTCCATTTTATTGAAAAATACTGTCCGTTGTTGTGAAGCCGAACCGGGTTAAAAGTAAATGAAGGTTGAAGCGACCAATCGGAAAGATTTAAATCTTCGCTAAAAAACCTGCATACATTATCGTAACTAAAGAGTATAATTCCGCCAATGTCGAAAATGTAAATATCGGCAACCGGGTCTGCGTTGCAGCCGCTAAAACTTCCATTCTCTACCGCTTCATTCAAAAGATGATAGGCAGCCATCGTTGCCATCGAAAAAAGTTTCGGCTCAGCAAACCCCTTTGCCTCGTACCATTCTGCTGTTGCACGGTACGTCATTCCACCGCCTATTAAATGAAGCTGATAATTAGGCCACCATTGTGCGCCTTTTTTTGTTAGAGTTATCGGTAATACTTCGTTGGAAACAAAATCCTTCCAGCCTGTTTTTTTTATCACCCCAAAAGGATTTGACAAATTTTTAAAAACATTTTTAAAACCATCTTTGTAAGGAAGGTTAAATATTTCCCTTGGCTTTTCGTCAAGTTGAATAATATCGTAGCTGCCGTTTAAAATAACAGATAAAGGATTGTACACGGACTGGCTTCCGTAATCTAATTCCTTGTAAAAGTATTTTCTCTGTGCCATTATCGGTGGCAAAAAGAATAAGCCGACAAATATAAAAAGCAATAGCCGGTGAATAAATGCGTTCAATAATTTCTCTTATAAATTAATCGAGTTAAAATAATATTATTTGTTTATACATTCGTGCAGCGGTTAAAATATTTTTCTGACTTTATAGATATTTATATCTATATTTTGCACCAAAAGTTAAATTCTAATTTGGAGAAGTTTTATGTCACCGATAAAAAAATCAGCCGCAATATTTTTTGTTCTATTTTCATTACTTACAACATCGATATTTGCCCAAAATTTTTCATTCAAACCTGAGAAGCCTAAATCCGGCGAAACTATAACCGTTATGTTTGATGCCGCAGGTACGGAGCTTGCCGACATAGATAAAATTACAGTGTATGTTTATTCGTTTGCTTCCGATTTGCTGTCGACACAATCAATTGAAATGAAAAAAGAAGAAGGCAGGTGGACGGCAGAATTTACTCCCGATGAAAAAAGTCTTGGTGTTTCCGTAAAGTTTATAAACAGCGAGACTGTTGTTAACAACAAAGGGGCAGGATATTTTATCGGAATTTGCGATGAAACCGGCAATGTCTTGCCAGGTTACAAAGCTGGTATAGCAAACGCAGTTAACAACTGGGGAGTTTATTATCTCGACCTCGACCGTGATATGGAAAAAGCAATAAATTTATTTGAAGAAGATTTTGCTGCTAATCCATCTATAAAAAATGAATTCCTCGGTGCCTATCTTCCTGTAGTCAACCGGGTAAGGGTTCAGGAAAAAGATTCTATAATTACAGCAGCTTTGGAAGAGTTTGCGAAGACGAGCAATGATGATGAAAAAGATTTGACATTATTATTAACGGGCTATGGCGTGGTAAAAAATCAGGAAAAGGGAGAAGTTTATAAAGCCAAGCTTGAAGAAAAATATCCGCAGTGCGACTTTTTAGCAAATATAAAAGTCGGCGAAATTTATAACGAAAAAGATTTGACAAAAAAAGAAGAATTGCTGAAAACATTTGTTGAAACATTTCCAACGAGCAAAATGCTTTCCACAGCGTTTACTCTATACATAAACGCATTACGCAGCGCGGGTGAGTTTAATAAAGCAAAAGATTTTATAACCGTACACAAAAACGAAATTCAGCCGTACACATTTTATTCTCTTGCAGACAAAATGTTTGATGCTGAAAATCTAGATTTTGCTGCTATAAAAGTTATAACAGAATTAGGCGTTGAGAAATCAAAAAAAGAATTAGAAAACCCGACTGAAGAACAGCCGAATTATCAGAGTAAAAGTGATTGGGAAAAAGACAGGAAATATTTACTCGGTTTAAATCTTTATGCATTTGGCAAAGCGCTTTTTAAAGAAGGAGCCAAAGACGAAGCAAAAGACGTCCTCGAGGACGCAGTTGAATATACGGCAAATGAAGAAGCAGACGTAAATGAACTTTATGCACAAACACTTTTAGAGACGGGCAATGCTGATGAAGCTATAACTATTTTGTCTTCCGTAATAAAAGACGGCAAGGGCAATGATACAATAAAAGAGCTTTTGAAAAAATCATACGTTCAGGAAAAAGGAAGCGATAAAGGTTTAGATACCTACCTAAACGAACTTGACCAGGCAGCAAAAGAAAAGATAACGGCAGCTCTAAAAAAGCAAATGAAAAATGATCCGGCGCCGGAGTTTACGTTAACCGATACAGAAGGCAAAACAGTTTCACTGGCTGATTATAAAGGGAAAATTGTTATTCTCGATTTTTGGGCTACATGGTGCGGTCCGTGCAAATCATCTTTTCCCGGTATGCAAAAAGCCATTAATAAATATGCTGATGACGACAATGTAAAGTTCCTTTTCGTAAATACATGGGAGCGTGTAGACAATAAACTTAAAAACGCGCAGGATTTTATAACAGAAAATAAATATACCTTTCGGGTTTTGATGGATGAAACAAACGAAGTAATTACTAAATACAAAGTCAGCGGTATACCTACAAAATTTATTATAGGTAAGGACGGTAATATCAAATTTATTGCAGTTGGGTTTTCGGGTAACGCTGACCAGATGGTTGATGAAATTTCTACAATGATTGCAATGTTACAATAATGAGGACAAAACTTGATATAGCTAAAAACTGGCTGCCCCGTTATACCGGCACAAAAATAGACGACCTTGGGGATTATATGCTTCTTACAAATTTCCATAATTATGTAAGCAGTTTTGCAGAAAAGTTTAAGTGTAATATTGACGGTATCGGTCGACCGATGCAAACAGCAACAAACTCAGCCGGTCTTACGATAATAAACTTCGGAATCGGCAGTGCAAACGCGGCAACAATAATGGATTTGCTTGTTGCCCGAAAACCTAAAGGTGTTTTATTTCTCGGTAAGTGCGGTGGTTTAAAACACTCAACCGAACTTGGACATTTTATTTTACCAATCGCCGCTATACGGGGCGAAGGCACCAGCAACGATTACCTTCCGCAGGAGGTGCCAGCACTGCCATCGTTTAAGCTGCATAAATTTGTCTCCGAACTTATGGTAAAAAAAGGAATGGATTATCGGACGGGCGTTATATACACAACAAACCGTAGGGTGTGGGAGTGGGACAATACATTTAAAAAGTATTTAAAAAGTCTTTATACAATTGGTATAGATATGGAAACCGCTACGCTGTTTATAGTGGGACACGTAAACGAAATACCGCGGGGCGCCCTGCTGCTAGTTTCCGATATGCCTATGGTGCCCGAAGGAATAAAGACAGAAAAATCGGATATGATGGTAACAGAAAAATATGCAAAACTACACCTTCAATTGGGCATTGAAGCGATGACGCAAATTGGCGCAAAGGGGGAACAGATAAAACATTTTAAATACTGATAAGTTTACCCTGCTCCTCTTACCCCGTCTGCACGGCTTTTTTTCCGTTGTTGACTTTAGTTAGAAAAGCTGGTTTAGCGTAGTTTTGAAATTTATTTTATTCAACAAATTTTTTATTTAGCAGCTTAGTTAAATTAGTAATTTCTTTATGTAGTTTGTTTTCAAAATCAATCACATCTCCTTTTATAATTTCTATTATCAAGAGTACGTCAATATATTTTGTGTTTGAATCTATATTGTAAAATCGATTAAGAATTTTTTCTCTAATTGAATTATAAATTTCTATATCCTGGTAAGTCTTGGAAACACTCTCAACAATATCTGGCTGCATACCTGGAAAGATGTTGCTTATTAAAGCCGAGTTGTAAGAGGAAGTATTCAATTTACTGAGACCTATTCCTTTCCAATTTGGAATTTGACTGAATCCTTTATTTTCCAATAATTTCTTATTCAAATCCTTTTGGGGAGTGTTTGCCCAAATACTATCAATCGATTTTTCCAAAATCTTATGATAATCGATTGAATACAAAAGCTTATTTGAATTTTGTTCTAATTCATTTGAAATATTTAAAAT
>JAIOIM010000570.1 GCA_019912505.1 Ignavibacteriaceae bacterium | reverse complement strand
CTATTTTTTGAAATATCTGAATCTTTCGGATGGAAGTGGAAACGTATACAAAATTCTCTAAAATTGGTATTGACACGAAGTCAACATATACTCTTCCGTTAAAAGATACAATAGGTCGTACTTTTAGAGAACTACTTCAATTTAATATTTCAGAGGAAAACCCAGTTGCTAGCAAAGGCTATATGCAATAAAGGTTTCAATAATAATTGAACCTTCTTTTTACCCAATCACATTTCGGCTAACCGGGAAGGACATTTTCCGCAATCGCCAGCCATTATCACTCATTAAAAAAACACGCAGCAAACGGAAAAGTGGTAACCGAACAGATTATCCCCAAATTAAAAATCATTTTCATTCTGGCTTTTTCATAGGCTGTGGCTGTGATGAAAACATAAATTCGCCGACGCAATTTCCTGGTTTTATCCCCTCATAGATAATTCTTATATTTACTTACCTAATAAATCGAAAACGGAAAAATTGAATGCAAGAGCCTGAGGTAAATTTACAATTAGCTTTAGAACACGGATTAACCGAAGATGAATATAATAAAGTATTAAAAATTTTAAATCGTACGCCTTCTTTTACCGAGCTTGGAATTATTTCGGTTATGTGGAGCGAGCATTGCAGCTATAAAAATTCAATTGCGCTGCTAAAAACTCTGCCCAGAAGCGGCGGTAAATTACTCGTCGGTGCCGGTGAGGAAAACGCCGGACTTGTAGATATCGGCGGCGACCTTGCAGTAGCATTTAAAATTGAAAGTCATAATCACCCTTCGGCGGTTGAGCCTTACCAGGGCGCCGCAACCGGCGTAGGCGGAATTATGCGCGACATATTTACAATGGGTGCGCGTCCAATTGCTTCATTAAATTCTCTTCGTTTCGGTTCTCTAAAAAATGCCCGCACACGTTTTTTATTTGAAGGGGTGGTAAAGGGAATTGGCGATTACGGCAACTGCTTCGGCGTACCGACTGTAGCCGGCGAAGTTTATTTCGATGAGTCATACCAGGACAATCCGCTTGTTAACGCAATGGCAGTTGGTATTGTAAAAAAAGGAATGGTTGCAAGCGCAACTGCAAAAGGTGTTGGTAATCCTATAATGATCGTCGGTTCATCAACCGGAAGAGATGGAATACACGGCGCTACATTTGCGTCGGAAGAAATAAGCGAAAAGTCTGAGACTAAACGTCCTTCAGTACAAGTGGGCGATCCGTTTACCGAAAAGCTTTTACTCGAAGCCACTCTTGAAATAATAAAAGAAGGATGGCTTGTAGGTATACAGGATATGGGAGCTGCGGGTATTTCATGCTCAACAAGCGAGATGAGCGCGAAGGGTGAATCCGGGATGAAAATAAATTTAAACAAAGTTCCCCTGCGCGAAAAAGGTATGACAGCCTATGAAATTATGCTTTCCGAAAGCCAGGAAAGAATGCTGTGCTGTGTAAAAAAAGGTTTTGAAAATAAAGTAAAAGAAGTTTTTGAAAAGTGGGACCTTCACTGCGAGATTATAGGATTTGTAACCGAAGACGGCAATATTGACATCGATTATAACGGCGAAAATAAAGCTGTGCTTCCATCATTCGAGTTAGTGCTCGGCGGCGGCGCGCCGGTTTATTGCCGTGAAACAAAAAAGCCTGCCTATATTAATGAGCTTAGAAAATTTAACTTTAACACTCTTCCGCAGCCGGAAGATTTGCACGAAACTTTTTTGCAAGTATTTTCATCACCTAACATCGCTTCAAAAAAATGGGTTTACGAACAGTACGACTCGATGGTAAGAACAAATACTATCGTTGGTCCGGGCTGCGACTCGGCGGTTATTTATTTAAAAGATACCAATAAAGCTCTTGCTGTAAAAACCGACTGCAACTCAAGGTATGTATATTTAAATCCAAAGGAAGGCGCAAAAATAGCGGTTGCTGAGTCGGCAAGAAATGTTGTTTGCTCCGGCGGCGTTCCGCTTGCAATTACAAACTGTTTGAATTTTGGCAACCCATACAAACCGGAAATGTACTGGCAGTTTAAAGAAGCTGTTGAAGGTATGGGTGAAGCTTGTAAACATTTTGAAACTCCCGTTACAGGCGGCAATGTTAGTTTTTATAATGAATCCCCCAACACCGCCGTTTACCCTACGCCAACAATTGGTATGGTTGGGTTGATTGAAAATTTAGAAAATGTAACAACATCTTATTTTAAAAATGAAGATGATTTAATTTATATTTTGGGTGAGGACTTTGAGGAACTTGGCGGCAGCGAGTATGCAAAAGTTATTTTTAATAAGGTTGCCGGTAATTCGCCAAAACTCGATTTAGATATTGAAAAAAGAT
>JAIOIM010000060.1 GCA_019912505.1 Ignavibacteriaceae bacterium | reverse complement strand
ATATAGCGATGGTGAAAGCACCGCAAATCCCGCCAATAGTTCCCGCAGCGGAGACGCCGCCGGATATCCCCGGCGTTATTTTTTTAAAATTTAATATGTTAACTGTTTTCCCTTTTATAAATGTACCTATTTCGGTTCCCCAAGTATCTGCACACGCCGCGGCTATTGATGAGACGAAAGCGACATAAAAAAGTTCCGATGAACAGAAAAAATTACTAACTATCAGTATCGCAGCAAATCCGCCGTTGGCAAAAACCTGGGTCAAATCTCTTTTGTCATTTTTCTCCGATATTCCTCCGCCAACATTTTTTACTTTATTGTACTTTGAGATAAGACTTGAAAGAATAAAAAATGTTACCATCGGTGTCGTCCATTTCCAACCACCGAACATAAAAATAACATCATCCATTATAAAAACTGAAACTGCCCCAGAAAACGTAAGAAAATTAAATTTGTATGAAAATAAAGAAATTAGAGAAGCGAGAAAAAATGCAGTGAAGACCTGCTGAATTGAAAATAAATCGGTGGCAGTGCCAAATAAATTTTGCATTATTCCTAAATGTAAAATTAACAACCGCATTACCTTTCTACAGTAAAAAAATTTTGGGATAAAGATAATTCCTAACCAGGCTTAAAATCAAGGTGAATAATTAGATATAGGACTTACTTAAAGATACATCTCAAATTAGAAATTATTTAGCTCATCATTTGCAATTCTTAATTTTTTATACTTATTTTTAGTACTATTAAAATAAAAAAGGAATAAAAATGAAAAAGCTTATTGTTTTAACCGTTCTTTTATTTTCAGCAGCAGCATTTAGTCAGGGATTTAAAATCGGTATCGGCGGCGGTTTAACTACCATTCAGGGACCGGATGGCTTTACTAACGATTTAAGCAGCGGCGGTGCCGGCTTCGGAGCCGAATACCACGCCGGAGTAAAAGCTAAATTTAGTCTTCCCCTCATCCCATTGTCACCGGTTGCATTTATCAATTACCATTTTTTAAGTTCTAGCGAAGATATAAGTGGAGCAAATGTAACAGCATCATCAAGTATTCTTTCTATTGGAGCCGGTGCAGAGTGGACTTTAATACCCGGACCGCTTAGCCCTTATCTTGCCCTTGATGTTGCGATGAATTCAATTGGTGATCTAAAAATTGAATCTCCATTAGGCACGATGACTGCTGACGGAATTTCAAGAGTTGGAATTGGTGTGGGTGTTGGAGCTGAATTTAAATTGTTACCTAAATTTGATGTTGACGGAAGTATAAAATACAATATGTTTAACTTGTTCGGAAAAGAAAGCGGTGAAAAAACAATCAGCGCACTTGTTATAAATGTTACGCTTCTTTTCTAATAGCGATTATATTAAATATTACCTAATCATAATAAACGATGATGAGCCATCGATAAAAATTAAAGCTGCAAATAATTTTACTTGCAGCTTTTTTATATTTAGGATAAAAAAGATGACCAAGAGGTAGGTTATTATCTCTATAAAGTCATCTTAAAATAAATACTATTTTTATCTATTTAAGCGAGCCGAATTCATATTCAGCCAGTTTTTTATATGTTGCATCGGCTTTAGCCTGATTAAACATTTCTTCCGCCTTTGCGTTGTCGCCTTTATTTTTGTAGGCTACACCCATATAATAATATGGACCTCCCTTACCGATACCGCTGCGATACTTTAATGCGTTATCTGCGGCAGCAATACATTCGTCCCACTTTCCATTTTCGGAATATGCTTTGGAAAGCGCAAGGAAGGCAGCATCATAATTGTTGTTTTCAACAGCTTTCTTCAGGCTTTCAATTCCTTTTTCACTATTCCCATCTTTTATTTGCTGGGTTCCAAGTTTAGTGTAAGCGAGAGAAAGATTTTTCTTTATAGCATTTTTAACCTTTGCATTAATTCCAAGAGTAAGCACTTTTTCAAAGTTAGCTATAGCTGCATTTATATCACCAAGTGAAAAATAAACGCCGCCAAGTGCATTATAACCACCTTCAAAATCTTTGTTGGCTTTTACAGTTTCTTCAAGAGTTACTTTAGCCTCTTCAAGTTTACCGGCTTTCTTTAGAGAAACACCTTTTTGATATAAGATGCGGTAATCTTTTTCAATTTTGAGCGCTTTATCGTAATCGGCTACTGCGCCCATATAATTACCAGCTTTTAGCTTTGCATTGCCTTCATTAAAAAGTTTGCCCGCTTCGCTATTCATATCTTGTGCAAATGCAGTAAAAGAGACAAACATGATGAATAAAAAGAAATACGGTATTTTGAATTTTACCATCATCGGTATCTTCCTTTGTTTTATGATTGGAATTTTGAATTCTGTGCGGAAGACGGGACTTGAACCCGTACGCCCTTTCGAGCACTACCCCCTCAAGATAGCGTGTATACCAATTTCACCACTTCCGCAAAATTAGAAGCGAAAAAATAGGTTAACCCTTTCTAAAAATCAACCCCAAGGCTAAGTCATAAACTTTTTTTTTTGATTTTTTTATAAACTAATGTTTTTTACCGTTTAGCCTATTTTTCATCAAGATATGTCTAATTTCGTCCCGGAAATGTCTTTCAAAAACAATTAGTTTGGCTATCTGCTCATCTGTAAGAAGGTTAGAAAGAGAGTCGTAGAACTTTTTTCTTTCGTTTACTAGTTCACTCTCTGTCTTCCAATATTCATTTATTTGTTTTTTATACTCAGCGGAACTCGACTGGTTCCCGTTTTTAATTAATTCATCGAGCACTTTGATTTGATTATCGAGACGGGTGTGATAATCTTCCGTTACTTTTTTGAACTCTGAGTGACGTGTAAAAAACCTGATACTGGTTTCCTCGTCAAGGTTAAGGATTTCGATGAGTCTCAATTTTTCAAGTTGCTCAATTTTATCATTCCCTCCCATCTTTCTGTTCTGGGCATCTGCGGCAAAATTTACCGCTAGCGATAGCATCAATAATAGTAGTATTTGTTTCATAATAAGCCTCAATGTAAA
>JAIOIM010000569.1 GCA_019912505.1 Ignavibacteriaceae bacterium | reverse complement strand
TGCTGCTTCCACATCTTTCTAACCTCGCGTCTTTTTATAGCATAAAAAATTGCGGGGTACACCGTTAACTCCATCAAAAAACTTGTAAGTATGCCGCCAACCATTGGGGCTGCAATTCTTTTCATCACATCGGAGCCTGCGCCTATGCCGATAATTATCGGTAGCAAGCCGAACAAAGTAGTCATCACAGTCATCATTTTTGGGCGGACTCTTTTTACCGCGCCTTCAAAAATTGCTTCTTTTAAATCGCCCATTGTTTTAAGCAAACCGTTTTTCTTAAATTTCTCATAAGATAAATCGAGATATAATAACATCACCACTCCGGTTTCGGCATCAACCCCCAGCAGGGCAATTATACCAACCCAAACAGCAACCGATAAATTAAAACCTGCGAAATACAAAAACCATATTGCGCCAACCATAGAAAACGGCAGTGCAAGCAGCACTATCCCGGTTTTTACAAACGATTTTGTATTCATATAAAGAAGTAAAATTACTATTAAAAGAGTTAGCGGAATTACCAACGAAAGATGCGCTGAAGCTCTTTCCATATATTCATATTGTCCGCTCCATTTTATTGAATAACCGGGAGGTAGAGTAATGTGTTTTTCTATTGCTTCCTTTGCATCAGTAATATAGGAGCCTATGTCGGAACCTTTAAGGTCGACGAAAACCCATGTATTTGGTCTTGCGTTTTCTGACTTTATCATCGGCGGACCTTTTACAACTTCAACATTACCGAGTTCCTCAAGCGGTATGTTTCCGCCCGACGGCAGGGGGACGAGAACTCTTTTCAGCGATTCAATATTTTCTCTATAGTCGCGCAGATATCTTAAATTTACAGAGTAACGTTCTAAACCTTCAACCGTTTTTGTAATATTCATTCCACCCACAGCCGACATAAAAACATCCTGAACATCCTGAATATTTAAACCGTACCGCGCGATTGCATTTCGATCAATAATAAAATTAACATAATTTCCTCCAACCGATCTCTCCGCATAAGCCGATCTGGTTCCGGGAACAGCTTTCATCGTTTCTTCAACTTGTTTGCCGAGGTCTTGCAGAATATTTAAATCGGGACCGGCAATTTTAATTCCAACCGGAGTTTTTATTCCTGTTGACAGCATGTCTATTCTCGTTTTTATAGGCATCGTCCAGGCATTTGTTAAACCGGGCATTTGAACCGCGTTATTCAGTTCTTCAATCAATTTATCGGGCGTCATTCCTTCGCGCCACTGGTCTTGCGGTTTTAGTTGAATTGTTGTTTCAATCATTGTTAATGGCGCCGGGTCGGTGGCTGTTTCCGCACGTCCTATTTTACCGAAAACTGTTGCTACTTCGGGGAATGATGCAATTATTTTATCTGTCTGCTGCAAAATTTCCCGCGCCTTTGTTATTGAAATACCGGGAAGGGTAGTGGGCATATAAAGTAAGTCACCCTCGTAAAGCGGCGGCATAAACTCCGAGCCAAGTTTTGAAAAAGGAATAACGGTAACAAGCACAACTACAAGTGCAGCGCTGATAACCCAGTAGCGTCTTTTCATTACAAAGTCTACTATAGGATGATAAATTTTTATAAGAAATTTTGTTATCGGGTTTTCTTCCTCTTTTTTCATTTTACCGCGCACAAAATAACCAAGCAGCACAGGCACTATTGTAATAGCTAATATTGCTGCGGCACCCATTGCATAAGTTTTTGTAAAAGCGAGGGGTTTAAACAATCTTCCTTCCTGCTGTTCGAGTGTAAACACGGGAAGAAATGAAACTGTTATTACGAGCAGAGAATAAAAAATAGCAGGACCGACTTCCTTTGCCGATTCCATAACAATCCGCCAGTGAGGTTTGCGCTTTTCCACCGGCATATCCTGATCTTCCGACATATGTGTCGCCGCGTTTTCGACAAGTACAATTGACGCATCCACCATCGCCCCTATGGCTATCGCTATTCCTCCAAGCGACATAATATTTGCGTTTATTCCCTGCAGCTTCATGATAAGGAAAGAAGCTAATACAGCAGTTGGAAGTGTAAAAATTGCAACAAGCGAACTTCGTATGTGAAGAAGAAAAATAATAATTACAAGCGCAACTATCAGAGTTTCTTCGGTAAGCTTATTTTTTAGATTATCAATAGCGCTGTTTATAAGTTTTGATCTGTCGTAGGCAGGAACGATTTGAATATCTTTCGGTATAGATTTTTTTAGTTCATTCAATCGTTCTTTAACTTTGTCGATAACAGCCAGGGCATTTTCGCCGTAACGAATAATAATAATTCCGCCGACTGTTTCACCCTCTCCGTTCCACTCGGCAATGCCTCTTCTTAACTCCGGACCTATAGTTACATTTGCTACATCCTTCATATAAATTGGCGAGCCTGCGGCAGGTGAAACACCAATGGAAATATTTTTTATGTCGTCTTCGTTTTTTATATATCCAAGTCCACGAACCATATACTCCATTTCGCCCATTTCCATTAGGCGACCGCCGACATCATTATTGCTCCGCTGTATAGCCATTTTAACTTTTTGAAGCGGGATGTTGTAAGATGCAAGTTTTATCGGGTCAACATTTACCTGATATTGTTTTACATAACCGCCAACGCTTGCAACCTCGGCAACGCCGGGTATTGAGGTAAGTTCGTACTTCAAAAAATAATCTTGAAATGAACGCAGTTCCTGCAAATCTCTTTTATCAGATTGAAGAACATACTGGTAAACCCATCCCAATCCGGTTGCATCGGGTCCAAGCTGCGGAGTTACACCGTCGGGCAATGCTCCTTTTAACCCGTTTAGATATTCAAGCACACGGCTGCGCGCCCAGTAAATATCGGTGCCGTCTTCAAAAATTATATACACCATCGAGTAACCGAACATCGAATAGCCGCGCACGTCTTTTGCGTAAGGCACAGAAAGCATTTTTGTGGTTAAGGGATATGTTACCTGGTCTTCAACAATCCGCGGACCCTGTCCAGGGTACTCGGTTAGAATAATTACTTGGACATCACTTAAATCTGGTAACGCATCTACGGATGTATTTGCAACTGCCCAAATTCCTGCAAATATCAGGGAGGCGGTTAAAATTATAACCATTACTTTATTATTTATCGACCACTCAATAATCTTGGCAATTAAACCATCTTTATTTTCGCTGCCAGTTATCATTTATAAAACTCCATTATGTTGTATCAATTTGACCTCACCCCCAGCCCCTCTCCTTATGAAGGCGAGGGGAGTTTAACTCCTTTCTAAGGAGAGAATTTAGGTGAGGTTATTTAATCTTAAATCCGTTTTCAATTAAATTTTTCTTTGCTTCATCTAATGAAACTTCAGAAAGTTTCATATTACAAAGCGGGCATCTGCCCGGTTCATCGGATATAACATTCCAATCCATCAAATCCTGATATACTTTACCATCTTTATTTTTATCAATTGACATTAAATCAATTACGCCGGTTCTTACAAGCGGGGAAATTTCTTCGTGCGTTGCTGTCTCTGCTTCTTTTGTTTCTGTCGGTTTAGTTTTTTCTGTTTTCGTTTTAGTATCTGACGGCATTGGCATTTCCTGGTTTATAACATCCGTCTTTTTTTGTTCTTCCTTTTGGGATACTTGTCCGCTGCTGAATTGAGCTACAGCAGCTTTCAGATTACTCTCGGAATCAATCAAAAATTGTGCGGAAGTTACAATTTTGTTTCCCGCGGTTAAGCCATCTAAAATTTGATAGTAGCCTTCGGAGTAAACACCGAGGGTTACTTCCTGCGGTTTAAATTTACCATCACCGAGCGCGATAATTACAATATCTTTTCTTCCGCCGCGCAGCACCGCGTTTTCGGGTACTGCAGGATGGCTGCCCAGGTTCTTTCCTTCAATTACAACGTTAGCAAACATCGCCGGTTTTAGTTCGCCGTTAGAATTGTTTATATCAATTCTAATTTTTGCCGTTCTTGTTTTGGGTTCGAGCGTTGGGTAGATAAATGAAATTTTACCAATGTATGTTTTACCCGGAAGGTAGTTAAATTTTATTTCGGCTTTTGAACCTTCCATTATTTTGGATAGTTCGTATTCATAAACATCAGCCGTTAACCATAGTTTTGAAAGATCGGAAATTTTTAGCAGCGGCATACCTGCCATAATTTTTTGCCCAGCCAAAACATTTTTTTCTAAAACTGTTCCGCTGTTTTGAGCATAGAGTGTTACAAAAGTTTTTACTTCGCCGCTGCTTTCCAAATTATTTATATCGTTATCGGATAATTCAAGAAGTTGTAATTTTCGTTTTGCATTTTTTAGTAATGCATTACCGCTTTCTTTCATCCCGCTTATACTTGTATTGCCGGCTGCCTTTTGGTAATTGAGCGCGGTTATCAATTCCTCTTGTGCGGAGACGAGTTCGGGCGAGTAAATGTCCATTAACTTCTCTCCCTTTTTTACATGCTGCCCGGTATAGTTGATATAAAGATTCTCAATCCAACCGTTTACTCTTGTGGTAACAATATATTCGTTCTTTTCATTTGTTGTTAATACGCCGTTGGTTACAACTTGTGATGATAAAGATTTACTTTCTACCAACTCGGTTTTAACATTCATATTCTGTACAATAGTAGGATCGATGGAGACTATACCCGATGCGCCCTCCTCATCTTCATAAACGGGAACCAAATCCATTCCCATTTTTGATTTACCTGGTTTGTCGTAAATTTCATTCGGGTCCATCGGTGCACGCCAGAAAAGAACCTTCTGCTCGCCGCTGTTTTTTGCCGAAGTATTTTTCATCGGCACTAATTTCATCCCGCAGATTGGGCAGTCGCCTGGCGTTTCTGAAATAACATCGGGGTGCATACCGCAAGTGTATAATTGTTTTTCATCGGAAGTATTCTCGCTGCTGCCGTCGGCGCTAAATACAAAATATAAAGCTGCGGCAATAATTATTAAAGCAAGCCCGATTAAAAATATTTTTTGATTTTTCAATATTTACTCCTAAAATTTTTTAACGCAATTACATAATTGAAGTTCCGGTAAGAAACTCAAGTTCATTAACTTGTTTCATGTAATCCGATTTTAACCTATACAAATTTGTTTCTACCTGATACAATTTATTTTGTGCATCAATAACATTTATAAAATCTACCTGGTTTACCTGGTAGCTCGAAAGCGAAGCCGCATAAGTTTGCTGTGCCTGTGGCAGCAATGCTTCTTCAACCAATTTTATTCTTTCCTTGAAGGAATTAAGTTTTGCAACAGACGAACCAAAACTTCCGTTTAACAACTGGACGGAATAGTGATATTGTTCATCATACATTTTTTGCATCGCTTCAGCCTCTTCAACCTTTGCAGTAGATTTACCGCCGTAATTGAGCGGAAGAGAAACTCCAACCATAACCGTAAAAAAATCATCGAGCGACATGTTTGTTTTTGCAATTTTATCGCGTTGTGAGTATTGCAGCGACAAATTAAAATTTGGATAAAAATCGTATTTAGCCACGTCTTCCATAAACAAAGATTTATCCTTTGCCAATCTTAAACCGGCAAGAAACGGTCTGTTTAATTTTGCGAGTGAATCAAGACTTTGCTGGTTGATGTTTACATACTTTATTACATCGAGATCATCTGTATGAATGTACGCATGTGCATTGCTTAATAGCTGCGCGTTTATAACAGCGGTAATTGATTTTTCTTTTCCCTTAAATTCTTCAATTTTATCTGTAAGCGTGGTTATCTCCAATTCAACCTTCATCATATTTTGCTGACTCGCTTTGGAAACGGTATAATTTGTTTTTACAACTTCCGCCGCATTTTTTAACAACCTTTTACTTTCATTTGAAACTTGAATAACCTTTCTTATAAAGCCCAGCTCGTAGTAATTTTGAGAAATATTATTT
>JAIOIM010000568.1 GCA_019912505.1 Ignavibacteriaceae bacterium | reverse complement strand
ATATAATTATCCTTTTTTCAGTAAGTTTGTAGTGACAAAAATATTTTTTTTTGATGCTAACGTAAATTTTTATAAAAGTATAAGGAATAATAAAATGACAACTATTCTTGATGTTCTTGGCAGAGAAATTCTTGACTCGAGAGGAAACCCGACTCTTGAAGTAGAAGTATTACTTGAAAGCGGAGTTGTGGGCAGAGCAGCCGTTCCAAGCGGCGCATCCACCGGCGAACACGAAGCCGTGGAATTAAGAGACGGAGATAAAAGCCGCTACTCAGGCAAAGGTGTTCAAAATGCTGTAGATAATGTAAACGACAAAATTGCCGATGAGATTATCGACTTTGACGCTACCGACCAGGTTGCAATTGACAACTTACTCATCGCTTTAGACGGGACAGAAAATAAAGCCAATCTCGGTGCAAACGCAATTCTCGGTGTTTCACTTGCAGTTGCAAAAGCAGCAGCCGAAACATTCGGCTTGCCTCTTTACCGCTACATAGGCGGTGTAAATGCAAAGGTACTTCCCGTGCCGATGATGAACATTCTTAACGGAGGCTCGCATGCCGATAATAATGTCGACTTCCAGGAATTTATGATTATGCCTGTCGGCGCGCCAACCTTTAAAGAAGCTTTAAGAATGGGCGCTGAAACTTTTCACGCATTAAAATCTGTGCTTCATAAAAAAGGTTATAATACCTCGGTTGGAGACGAAGGCGGTTTTGCACCAAACTTAAAATCGAACGAGGAAGCTTTAGAAGTAATACTTGAAGCAATTGAAAAAGCCGGGTATAAAGCCGGTTCGGAAATTGCACTTGCTCTCGATGTTGCTTCAAGCGAAATGTTTAACAAAGAAAGCCGCAAATATCAATTCTTCAAATCCGATAAATCAGAAAAAACATCAGCCCAGATGGTTGACTATTATGCAAACTGGTGTAAACAATATCCAATCTACTCAATTGAAGACGGCTTGGACGAAAACGATTGGGACGGCTGGAAATTATTAACAGAAAAACTCGGCAGCAAAATTCAACTTGTCGGTGATGATTTGTTTGTTACAAATACAGAGCGTCTTGCAGAAGGTATCGAAAAAGGAATTGCTAATTCAATACTCATAAAGGTTAACCAAATTGGTACATTAACCGAAACCTTAGACGCAATTGAAATGGCAAAAACTGCCGGCTATACAAATGTAATAAGCCATCGCTCGGGCGAAACCGAAGATACAACAATTGCGGATATTGCTGTTGCTACAAATGCCGGACAAATTAAAACCGGTTCACTATCGAGAACCGACAGAATTGCAAAATACAATCAACTGCTTCGTATTGAAGAAGAACTTGATACAACAGCAATTTATCTTGGTTTAGACGCATTAAATTATAAAGCTTAATTGCAAAAATTATTAAAAAGGGCTGTCTTTAGGCAGCCCATTTTTTTATAGAATATTAAAATAAAACATCCACAAACAAAAAATTCGGGTAACAAATGCCATCCAATAAAACACAAATAGAAAAACGCAACAAAATAATAAAAGGCAATAATATTGAATTTATTAATCTGGAAGCTGTTGATTTATTCAAGAGTTTGAATGCGCTTGCTGAAGATAATGAATTTTTTGTTTTGGGTTAAGGGTTTTATACACGAATTAATTGACTAATGGATAAAAATAAAACGTGACGAAATTGATTCTATAGGTTCTATACCTCATCCGCTTGAGCACAAAATATATTTTAGTTTACAAATTAATTCGGGTGTTGGTTTAAAATCCAGTGCCACTTCATATCATTTTGCTAAAAACATCTCTTAATATTTCTCAAAATGTATTTTATATCACGATAATTTTCATAACCTTATTTTTACCGCAAAAATTATTTGAAAAAGATAAATATTTATATACCTTTGTTCCGTTAGATAACATTGCTTTAACAATAATTTTTTTAATAATTTATCCGTAGGAGGGCTCCCAATGGACTTAACATCTGTATTGACAACTGCGATAAGTATAACATTTGGTTCGCTAGTTTTTGTTGTAGGCGCTTCTTATCTTGCTTATAAAATTAAGCAGAATAGATAGTATTTATTTGTATCGGGTGAAAAAGAAAACCCAGGTTTTTTCTGAACCCCGAATGGATGTGGAATAAAGATATATGATTGTTTTCCCCAATTTTAATTACCTTAATGTTAAATATCAGTTAGTTGATTTTTAATAAAAAATCTCCGTCCTATTAGCAGCCATTTCTCTTACTAAATTAATCGGGTAAATAAAAAAGGGTCTTGTCTAAATTTGACGCATATTTTCTCCTATCATTTCGATTTTATAAAAAATTAAATATGCACAAAATTTTCTGACGGGCGGTGCTATCGAAATAAGGCAAATATTTAAAAAATGCCAATTATCACTTTTACCAATTCTTATAT
>JAIOIM010000059.1 GCA_019912505.1 Ignavibacteriaceae bacterium | reverse complement strand
TCGCTAAATAATATCACAGTAATAAAAATATCTTGAAAATTGGAGAATCAATGAAAATTTTAGTTTCACCCTCCTCATTCGGTCAATGTGGTGAAGAACCATTAGAAATATTAAAAAGGAATGGTTATGAAATAATTAATAATCCATACGGAAGAAAATTAACAGAAGATGAGGTTATTGAGCACGCTTCTGATGTTGTTGGCATTGTAGCTGGTGTTGAACCCTTAAATAAAAAAGTTATGGATAATCTTCCAAATCTAAAATGTATTAGTAGAGTTGGTGTTGGAATGGATTCCGTAGATATTGATTATGCAAAACAGAAGGGAATTAAAGTTGTCAATACACCGGATGGCCCTACAAGACCGGTAGCTGAATTAACAATTGCTCTCACTATGGATCTTTTAAGAAGAGTTTCTAAAGCCGATAAGAATATTAAAAACAAAATTTGGAAAAAAGAGATTGGAAACCTTATTCTAAATAAAAAGATTGGAATATTTGGCTTTGGTAGAATTGGTAAAACAACTGCTATACTTTTCCAAGGACTTGGTGCAAAAATAATAGCGTTTGATCTCTATCCTGATAATGAATATGCAGCTATGCATAATATTAAAATGGTTTCTAAAGAAGAATTATTTTCAACTGCTGATATAGTCACAATTCATGTACCGGGTAATAAAGATAAAGCCCCCGTAATTTCTTATAGTGAGCTAGATCTTATGAAAAACACTTCGTATTTGATCAATATATCCCGTGGTGGTGTTGTTGATGAAGATGCGTTTTATAATATCTTAAAAAACAATAAGATAGTTTCTGCTGCAACTGACGTATTTGTTAACGAACCATATTCAGGTAAACTTATCGAGCTTGAAAATATTTTGCTTACTCCGCATCTTGGTTCATATGCTGAAGAAGCAAAATTAAAGATGGAAATTGATGCGGTGAATAATTTAATTAATTCATTAGATGCAGATAATCAATGAAATTAAAATTCGGAATTATCGGCTATGGTAAAAT
>JAIOIM010000567.1 GCA_019912505.1 Ignavibacteriaceae bacterium | reverse complement strand
TGGGTTCTTAGCTCAGTTGGTTAGAGCGTCTGCTTGACGTGCAGAAGGTCATAGGTTCGAATCCTATAGAGCCCACAAAATGTCGGAGTTATCTCCGATTTTTTTTATTGTAGAAATTATGGAATCAATTAGAATAACATTCCCCGATGGGAATATTAAAGAGTTTAATAAAGGTGTAACTGGTTACGAAGTAGCTGAATCTATTTCATCACGGTTAGCACAAGAAGTTCTTGCTGTTAAATCAAACGGATCAGTAAAAGATATGTATTCGAAATTTAACGAAGACGCTTCTGTTAAATTTTTAACTTTTGATGATGAAGAAGGGAAGGAAGTTTATTGGCATTCTACTTCCCACCTTATGGCTCATGCGGTTCAGGAAATTTATCCCGAAGCTAAATTTGGCGTAGGACCTGCAATTGATAACGGTTTTTATTACGATATAGATATTGAGCATCAGTTAACTGAAGACGATCTCTTCAAAATTGAAACAAAGATGATTGAGATTGCAAAAAAAAACGAGCAGTTCAAACGTCATGAACTTTCAAAAGCTGAAGCACTTGAGTTTTGGAATAAACGAGGCGACCAATATAAACTTGAAATTATTTCTGCGCTTGATGAAAACACAGAAACTATTAGTTTTTATCACGAAGGCAATTTTACTGATTTGTGTACCGGACCGCATCTTCCTTCTGCCGGCAAAATAAAATTTGTAAAGTTGTTAAACATTAGCGGCAGTTACTGGCGCGGTGATGAAAAAAATAAACAGCTTCAAAGAATTTACGGTGTTTCTTTCCCCAAGAAAAAAATGCTTGATGATCATTTGTTTGCGTTAGAAGAAGCAAAGAAGCGAGATCATAGGAAACTTGGGAAAGAACTCGAACTGTTTTTTATCTCTCCCAAAATAGGACAGGGACTCCCTGTCTGGCTGCCGAAAGGTGCTATTTTAAGAGAGACACTTGAAAATTTTCTAAAAGATGAACAGAGAAAAAGAGGATATTTACCTGTAATTACGCCTCATATCGGAAATATTAATTTATACAAAACCAGCGGACATTATCCTTATTATAAGGAAAGCCAGTTTCCGCCGATTAAATTTGCCGATAGCGAAGAGGAATACTTACTAAAACCGATGAACTGTCCTCACCATTTTCAGATATATGCGTCAAAGCCTAGAAGCTACCGCGACCTTCCGATAAGATATGCCGAGTTTGGAACCGTTTATAGGTACGAACAGTCGGGCGAACTTAACGGAATTACAAGAGTCCGCTGCTTTTCTGTTGATGATTCGCATATGTTTGTTCGTGAAGATCAACTAAAGCAAGAGTTATGCGATGTAATTGATCTTATACAGTTTGTCTTTAGTACGATGGGATTTAAAGATTTTACGACACAGCTTTCGTTCCGCGATTCTAACGTAGATAAATACGGCGGAGATATTTCTCTTTGGGAAAGAGCGCAGCGTGAAATAAAAGAAGCTGCCGAACAGATGAATTTAAATTATAAAATAGCCGAAGGTGAAGCTGCATTTTACGGACCTAAAATAGATTTTATGGTTAAAGATGTGCTGGGCAGACAGTGGCAGCTTGGAACCGTGCAGATTGATTATGTAATGCCCGAACGATTCGAACTTGAATACATCGGAAGCGATGGACAAAAACATCGACCAGTAGTAATTCACAGAGCGCCGTTTGGTTCATTGGAAAGATTTATTGGAGTTTTAATAGAACATTTTGCCGGGGATTTTCCGCTATGGTTGGCTCCGGTGCAGGTTGCTGTTTTACCGGTATCTCAAAATTTTATTGAATACGCAAACAAAGTTGCCAATGAGTTAAAGAATTGCAATATCCGCATAACTCTTGACGAAAGAAATGAAAAGATCGGGTACAAGATACGCGATTGGGAAACACAAAAAGTTCCCTACATGCTTGTAGTTGGCGAAAAAGAACAAAATGCAAACGCAGTTTCTGTTAGAAAACATAAAAAAGGCGATCTCGGTGCATTGTCTTTAAACGAATTTATTGATAATATAAATGCAGAAATAAGTTCAAAAGAATCATGAACAATTTAAGAGGTAACTAATCGCTCAAAAAGATGAAATTCGGATAAACGAAGAAATTTCGGCTCCGAAAGTAAGAGTAATTGATGTTAGCGGAACTCAGCTAGGAATATTTACCGTTAGAGATGCTATAAAGCAGGCTCAAGAACGGTCGCTGGATCTCGTAGAAATTGCTCCACAGGCTAAACCGCCTGTGTGTAAGATAATTGATTTTGGTAAGTTTAAATATGAACAGCAGAAACGGGATAAGATACAGAGAAAAAATCAGCAAATAACATTGCTGAAAGAAATCCGACTTCACCCGAACACCGATGTTCACGATTTTGATTTTAAAGTAAAACATGCAGTTAACTTTTTAGATGAAGGAAATAAAGTAAAAGTTTCCGTTATGTTCAAAGGACGCGAAATGGCTTACCAGGAACAGGGCGAAGAGTTACTGAACAGATTTATAGAGCAGGTAGAGGATGTAGCCAAGGTTGAGTCTCCAATTAAAATGGAAGGCAGAAACATGAACATCATTCTAGTTCCATCGAAACTAAAAGGTAAAAAGAAATAATTTAGGAAAGCAAATTATGCCAAAGATGAAAAGCAATAGCGGTGCAGCTAAGACCTTTAAAAAGACCGCCTCGGGACATTATAAGAGAAAAAAAGCTTATAAAAGCCACATCCTTACGTCGAAGTCGACGAAAAGAAAAAGAAACTTGAGACACGCAACATTGGTTTCTAAGTCCGAAGAGAAGCGTGTTGGAATTATGATTCAATAATGAGAGGAATAGAATAAATGCCACGTTCGAAAAATAAAGTTGCTTCTCATCGCAGAAGGAAAAGAATACTTGAGCAAACCAGAGGTTACTGGGGAGCCAGAAAAAATGTTTTAACTATCGCAAAGAACCATCTTGAAAAAGGTCTTGTACACGCGTATCGCGATAGAAAACTTAAAAAAAGAACCTTCAGACAACTCTGGATAGTACGTATTAACGCAGCTGCCAGAATTAATGGAACAACTTACAGCAGACTTATTGATGCCCTCAACAAAAAAGGGATAGAAATAAATAGAAAAGTACTTGCAAGTGTTGCAGCGGAAAACCCATCTGCTTTTACAGAACTTGTAAAGTTCTCAGCTAACTAAAAATTAATTACCCTCCCGTTATAGTTTTATATAATATTCCGGGAGGGTATTATTTTAAATAACCCGGATTGCAGTTATGCTTGATGAAAAAATAAAGTCCATCCATTCCGAATTCAAAAAAGAAATATCGGGAGCCGATAACCAAAAAATAATTGATGAAATAAGAATAAAGTACCTAAGCCGCAATGGTTTGGTTTCTGTTTTGTTTGAAGAATTAAAAAGCGCACCGAAAGAAGAAAAACCTCTACTTGGCAAAAGACTAAACGAGCTTCGAAATTCTGTTACTCTTATGTTTGAAGAAGCAAAAGAAAAAGTTGATGCATCGGAGAAATTTTCCGAGCACAAAATCGATTTATCTTTAAACGGTATTGCCCGCTCAATAGGGAGCAAACATGTACTAACCCAAACCCTCGATGAAATTAAAAACATCTTTAAAGGGATGGGATTTTCTGTGGCATTGGGACCCGAACTTGAATCGGATTACTATAATTTTGAAGCGTTAAACTTCCCGCATGATCATCCGGCAAGAGATATGCAGGATACCTATTTTATAAACGATAACTTTTTGCTTCGTACCCACACAACGCCTGTGCAGGTGCGTATTATGGAAAAACAAGAGCCTCCGGTTAGAGCAATTATGCCGGGGCGTGTTTACCGCAATGAAGCAGTAAGCGCACGCAGTTACTGTATGTTCCACCAGGTTGATGGTATTTATGTTGACACAAACGTAAACTTTGCAGAGCTAAAAGCAACATTAGTTTCTTTTGCAAAACAATTTTACGGCTCCGAATTAAAATATCGTTTTCGTCCAAGTTTTTTTCCGTTTACCGAACCAAGCGCGGAGATGGACATTACATGCTTTTTGTGCCACGGCAGCGGGTGCAAAATTTGCAAAGGTTCCGGCTGGCTCGAAATACTCGGCTGCGGAATGGTAGACCCGAACGTATTTAAATCAGTTAATTACGATTCCGAAAAATATACGGGCTATGCCTTCGGAATGGGCATTGAAAGAATCGGTTTACTTAAATACGGTATTGATGATATACGTATTTATTTTGAAAATGATTTACGCTTCCTTAAACAGTTTTGATCCGGAGATGAAGTTGTGAAAGTATCCTTAAACTGGCTAAAAAAATATGTAAACTTAGACGGCATTCCCGTTAGTGAGATAATTCATACTCTAACGATGTCCGGTCTTGAAGTTGAAGAAGTAATAGACCAGAACGAAATATTTAAAAACTTTGTAGTCGGCTTTGTAAAAGAAAAAACAAAACACACTAACGCCGATAAACTTTCTGTATGCAAAGTTTCAAACGGCACAGATGAACTGCAAGTAATATGCGGCGCTCCGAATGTTGACGCGGGGCAAAAAATTGTATTTGCACAAATAGGTGCGGTTGTTCCAAACGGCAATTTCAAAATTACAAAAGCAAAAATTCGTGGTACAGAATCCTTCGGTATGATTTGCTCCGAATCGGAACTTGAAATTAGCGATAACCACGATGGTATTATGGTTCTCCCTGCTGATGTAAAAGAGGGTACACCTATTTCGGAAGCATTGGAATTAAACGATGTAATTCTTGAAATAGCAATAACTCCAAATCGCCCCGACGCGCTTTCCCATTTTGGAGTAGCAAGAGATTTATCCGCGCTATTCCAGCGTGAACTAAAACTTCCCGAAATTAATTTTGAAGAAAGCAGTGAACCAATTGAAAAGTTTGCCGCAGTAGAAATATTGGACGAAGTTAATTGTCCGCGTTACTCCTCAAAAGTTGTTGTAAACATAACTGTAAAAGAATCGCCTGCTTGGTTAAAGAAAGCAGTTCAAAAAATAGGAATGCGCCCTATAAATAACATTGTTGATGCAACAAACTTTGTAATGTTTGAAACAGGCCAGCCGCTGCATGCTTTCGATTTGAATATGCTTAACGGTAATAAAATTGTTGTTAAAAGTACAAAAGAAGAATCTCAGTTTACAACACTCGATTCAAAGATAAGAAAACTGCCCTTAAACACACTGCTTATTTGTGACGCCGAAAAACCTGTTGCCGTAGCCGGGGTAATGGGGGGCGAAAACAGCGAAGTTACAACCGAAACAAAAAATATTTTAATTGAGAGCGCTTTCTTTAATCCTTCAAGCATTCGTAAAACAGCAAAAGCTCTCGGACTTAGTACAGACGCATCTTACCGTTTTGAAAGAACCACAAACGCGGGCGGAACCGTTTATGCGGCAGAACGTGCAGCGCAGTTAATAGCCGAACTTGGCGGCGGTAAAGTTGCAAAAGGAACCCTTGATGTTTATCCTAAAATAATTGAAATGCCGGTTGTTACATTACGTTTTGCCCGAGTTGAAAAACTTCTCGGTTATTTTATACAACCTGAAAAAATTAAAAATATAGTTACCTCACTCGGCTTTGAAATTACAGATGAAAACGAAAATGAAATTGTAGTTAAGGTGCCTCTTTTCCGTCCGGATGTAGAAAGGGAAGTGGATGTTATTGAAGAGGTGGCAAGGATAAATGGTTATGATAACATCCCGACAATTGCAAGTTTTTCCGTACCGCTTGGTGTAAAAAATGATGATTCATCTTTTTACGATAAAGTAAGAGATACTGCCGTTGGTCTCGGTTTTTTTGAGATGATAAACAACCCTTTACAAAATGAAAAAATCGCAGCTTTAACCGGCAGCCAGATTGGCGTGTTAAATCCGCAAAGTTTAGACATGGCGTTTTTACGTACATCTTTAATTCCGGGGGCGCTTATGGTGGCTTCCAAAAATTTTAATGTAGGTGAAAAAAACCTTGCCTTGTTTGAAATAGGTAATACATTCAACAAAAAATCCGAAGGCAATTTAATAAAAGAATTTTCAGATTTTACGGAAGATACAAAATTGTTATTTTTGCTTTCGGGAAAAGCATCGCTTAAAGAATGGTATTCCGATGAAAAAAACATCAGTTTTTATAATTTAAAAGGATTTATTAATTCATTTATAACTAACTTAGCCCTTGACAATGTTTTAAATGATTCATATTATCACAGTGAAGATAGAATTTTCAATCTCGTTTTTACAAAAGAACACAACGGAAGTGTAATTGGTAAAGGCGGGAGGATAAAAAAAGAAGTTCTTAAACAATTTGATATTCAACAGGAAGTATTTTGTTTTGAATTTGATATGAAGGTGCTCGAAAAACTTTCAACTTCTAAAACTAAATATATTCCACTGTTAAAATACCCCAAGATGATGCGCGACTTTGCGTTTATCTTTGATGACGATGTTGAATATAACGATGTTGCCTCCTTCATAAAAAAGAAAGGCGGCTCACTGCTTAAATCGGTTAGGTTATTCGATTTATTCGAGAGCGAATCACTCGGAAGCGGTAAAAAAAGTATGGCTTTTGAGCTGGAATATTATGATGAAAACCGCACGCTTACCGATGAGGAAGTGGAAAAAGATTTTACAAATTTGATAACTTTAGTTTCTGGCGAATTTAAAGCAAAACTTAGAGGAAATTAATTGCCCGATTTATCAAAATATGATTTATTACTCACAGAGTTGAGTGCTCTTGAATCACAGGTAACCCTGCTTAAAGACAAATATGTAGCGGTATCCTCTCAAAACAAAGAGCTTGATGAGGAAATTACAATTTTGAAAAAGGAAAATTTTTCGCTCGAACAGAAATTAAACCGTATTGAAAACGAAGCTGCAAAAGCACAAAACACTACGGGCGAAACTGAAGTTTTTTCATCGCTTAATAAAGCGGAAAAAAAAGATTTAAAAAATAAAATTCAAACTATGATCTCCAAAATTGATCATCATTTGAGTTCTTAACATTATTGTTCGTTTGATGGAAATGGCATAATGACCGGTAAAAAGAAGATAAAAATAAAAATCTTTGATAAAGAATATTCTCTTTTAGTTGAAAACGAAGAAATA
>JAIOIM010000058.1 GCA_019912505.1 Ignavibacteriaceae bacterium | reverse complement strand
GTTTTGCAATATGGAGTTGAGTTTTAAATACAAGTAGACAGAATCAATTTTCTGGTTTAACTTTTTATACCTAAATATAAAAGATATATGAAAGAGATTTTTCAATAGATAAAAGGAAGCATGAACTATGTATAGAACATTTAATATAGTCTTTGTATTCGGATTAGCACTTTTATTAATAGGCTGTGATTCGAATACATATCAAAACCATGGAACCGGAACTGCCTGGGGTGTCGGATCATTCGATTCCAATGGGGAGCGAATTTATTTTACTGCTACTAGTGAGCGCGACTCTAATATAGCATACTCGGGCGGTCCATCTACAGGTATGATGATGATGGGCGGCAACCTGGCTTGTGTATCCTGCCATGGTACAGATGCGCGTGGAGGAAAGCATATGATGCATATGGAAATCATGGATGCACCGGATATTCGGTGGTCAGCCCTGTCTGGTGAACATCATGAAGAGCAGACCGATATGGAAGAACACCATAAACATGAGGCTTATAATTTTGAAGCTTTTCGCAATGCCATCGAAGGAGGGAAACATCCTGATGGTGATGAACTAAAAAAAGATATGCCGCGTTGGAAAATGAGCGATGCGGATTTGCAGGATTTGATGGATTATCTAAAATCATTGCAGTAAGCGGTATAGTTACGCTGTGAATGAAAATGTCTAAAGAATTGGAGTGAAATATGGAAAACAAACATCAAGGTCATGGTCATAGCTCCCATAATATGACCCATCATAAACATTCAGGGCACGATCATACAAAACATAATGATCAAAGTTCTCATGAAAAGATTGATCACAAAAAGAATGAACACAGCGGACATAACCATTCTGAACACCATGGACATATGATTGAGGATTTCAAAAAAAGGTTTTGGGTTTCACTTGTAATCACAATTCCAATCCTTCTTCTCTCACCTTTAGTCCAGCAATTTCTCGGACTTAAAGAAGCATTACGCTTCAATGGCGATATCTATGTTTTGTTTGCACTTTCATCGTTCACATTTTTCTACGGCGGCTGGCCCTTTTTAAAAGGACTTTTTGATGAATTGAAAAAAAAGCAGCCCGGAATGATGACTCTAATTGCACTTGCGATATCAGTCGCATACTTCTATAGCAGTGCAGTTGTTTTCGGTGTTAAAGGTGAAGTCTTCTTTTGGGAACTTGCAACTTTGATTGATATAATGCTTCTCGGACATTGGATTGAAATGAAATCGGTGATGGGTGCATCGAAAGCTCTTGAAGAACTTGCGAAGCTTATGCCGGATGAAGCTCATAAAATTGATGAAAACGGAAATGTTACCGATGTGCCGGTTTCTGAACTTAAACACGAAGCTAAATTATTAATAAAACCCGGTGAGAAAATCCCTGCTGATGGAAAAATTTATGAAGGTAAAACTTCAATTAACGAAGCGATGATTACCGGTGAATCAAAACCTGTTTCCAAAGGTGAAGGTGATGAAGTAATTGGTGGATCAATAAATGGAGAAGGCTCAATTAAAATTGAAGTTAAGAAGATTGGTGATGAAACTTTTCTTTCGCAGGTAGTAAAGATGGTTAAAGAAGCACAAGAGAGTAAATCCAAAACTCAGAACTTCGCTAATAGAGCTGCTTTCTGGTTAACTATTATTGCTATTACTGCAGGTGCATTAACAATGTTTGTATGGCTTGTATTTACCGGACAAAGTTTCAACTTTGCATTATCAAGAACTGTAACAGTAATGGTAATTACATGCCCGCACGCTCTCGGTCTGGCAATTCCACTTGTCGTTGCGGTCTCAACTGCGCTTTCTGCAAAAAGCGGTTTGCTTATAAGAAACAGAAATGCCTTTGAAGAAGCAAGAAAAATTCAGGCAATTATTTTTGATAAGACAGGAACATTGACCAAAGGTGAGTTCGGTGTAACGGAAACAATTTCTTTCGATAAAAATTATGATGAAAAAGAAATTCTGAAATATGCTGCCGCAGTTGAATCAGAATCAGAACATCCGATTGCGCAGGGAATAGTTAAATCATCCGAATATAAATATAGTGTTAAAGAATTCAACTCTATTCCAGGAAAAGGTGCTGAAGGAAATGTGAATGGCAAAAATGTTAAAGTTGTAAGTCCTGGCTATCTCGAAGAAAACAAAATCGAATTACAAGAAAAAGAAAAGATTGAAAAATTATCCAGTCAGGGTAAAACAGTAGTATTTGTTCTGATCGATAATAAACTTACCGGGGCAATAGCTTTAGGTGATATTATCCGCGAGGAATCAAAAGAAGCAATAAAACAACTTAAAGAACTGGGTATAAAGACCATGATGCTTACAGGCGATAACCGGCAGGTTGCAAAATGGGTAGCCGATGAACTTGGGCTTGATGATTATTTTGCTGAAGTTCTTCCGAATAAAAAAGCAGAGAAAGTAAAGGAAGTGCAAAGCCGAGGAATGGTAGTTGCAATGACAGGCGATGGTGTAAATGATGCACCTGCACTTGCACAGGCTGATGTAGGAATTGCAATAGGCGCAGGAACGGACGTTGCCGTTGAAACTGCCGATATAATTCTTGTAAGGAGCAACCCGAAAGATGTTGTTTCATTAATAAAATTTTCAAAAGCTACTTACAGTAAAATGATTCAGAACTTAATTTGGGCAACTGGCTATAATGTTTTTGCAATTCCATTAGCCGCTGGTGTTTTATTTTCTTACGGTATAGTTTTAAGCCCGGCATTTGGTGCGGTATTAATGTCTTTAAGTACAATAATCGTTGCCCTAAATGCGAAGTTGTTAAAAGTCGATTAGCGAAAATAAGGTTGATTAGATGGTAGAATAAAACAAAGCCTTTAAAGAATAAAATAAGAAGTGCAAATGATTTTGTATAAATGATTAATAAAGGAAATTAGGTAACTGCTGTTGAGCCCGATAAAATTTTGGACGGGGTAAAATAAAAGTACATTTGTTTTGATGAGGTAGTGTTTTTATTAAATCAATTTACAAAGCCCGGTTAATAATTTAGCCGCATAAACACCTCGCAATGTGGCTAAAGTCCAAGTTTGGGTGTGCGCCAAAACCCGTTCGCTAAAGCGAACGGTAATGCCAAACAGAAACCGTCACGCAAACTCACCCCCCGTCCCCCTCTCTTAAAAAGCGAGGGGGTGCCGTTATGCGGG
>JAIOIM010000566.1 GCA_019912505.1 Ignavibacteriaceae bacterium | reverse complement strand
CCAATGAAAAAAATTCTAATGTAACCCAAAAACATAATAGTGATAGTATTAAAAAGAGTGAAAGGTTCCGCAGCACTACAAAAATTATTTTTTTATCAATTAGTTTTATTGAATAATATATCCCTAAAATTCCCATCGACGAATAGCTTATTGTAGAAGACCATGCAAGACCATTTTGCATAAATTTTTCAACTAATAGAAAGTTTAAAACTATTTTGATAACCAAAGCTAAAAAAGAAAGTTTTACAAGCTGGTTTAATAAATTTGTAGCGTAAAGAAATTTATTTATTATAGCATAACTCGAATAGAAGACTAAACTAAGGCTAAATATTTTTAGTATATCACCCGTTAATAACGTGTTTATCGAAGTGAATTTTCCTCTCTGAAATATTACCGAGACAATTAAATCGCAATTAAAAAATATAAAAACAGTTATTGGCACAAACATAAGTATATTGTTTAACAATCCTTCGGTAAGATATGATGCAAGCAAGTTTTTATCTTTTTCTGCAAAGGCGGCTGAGAATTTTGGAAATAAAGCAGTTGACAATCCGGCGGCTAAAATAGATATAGGTAACACATAAAGAGTGCTGGCATAATTAATCGCACTTATACCCCCTTGCTCAACTTCGGCGTAAAAATACCTGTCGGTGAGAATAAACAATTGTGACATTGCCTCAATAAGAATAATCATTAAAAAACTTGAGTTAATATTTTTGAAGTTAAGGTCATTAAAATTGATTTTTTTTATGGTAAGATGTCTTCTAGAAAAAGCGTAAATATAAATGAGTTGCAAAATATTTCCACCGATAAACCCTGCAGCAATAGAATATATTCCCAAATGGTCGTGTTCAAAAATTATGACTATAATTACAATAGCATTTACAAGGATATTGCTAAGGGCAGGATGTTTATATTCATATTTAGCAAAAAGGAAGTTTGCAAAAACAGAAAATGTGGCTTGAAGCGGTATCGTTAATAAAAATAATAAAAATATATCTCGTGCAGTGTTTATGATATTATCAGAAACCCCGCCCAGATAGCCGCTTACAATCTGATAGGAAAAACCATATAAAACCAAAGAAAAAAGGAGACTGACAATAAAAAAGATTAAAACATTTATGGCAATAAAACTATTCGCCGAGTGTTCACTATATTCAGTTTTTTTTTTATGATAAATTGGGATTAAATAATTCTGTGCAATAAAAAATATTATTGTGTTTAAGGTAATCGGAAGTGCGGCACCTACAAGATAAATATCAAATTCGCTACCCAAACCAAAATAGTTGGCAAATAGAACTTCCCTAAAAAAACCTAATCCTTTGCTTGCCAGTGTAGCCAGTGTCAGGATTATTGAAGCTCCGGCAATAGTGGATGAGAACTTTCCTTTTTCCATTCGCTAAATTTTATTTTTAAAATACTCTATTGTAATTTTAAGCCCCTCCTGGCGCTCGATTTTGGGTGACCAACCTAATATG
>JAIOIM010000565.1 GCA_019912505.1 Ignavibacteriaceae bacterium | reverse complement strand
GAGATATACTGGTTGTAACCATGGCGTCAATTATTTTTTGCGGCGTATTTTATTTTTATTTACGGAACGCTGGCACACCAGATGAGATTACAATAAAAAAATTATTTAACTGGGCTATATACTGGCTTGTGCTTGGTTTGTTTTTTGAAGCTTATGAGGGAGGCATTCAAAAAGGAAGACCTACGCTCAGTTTTTATTTTGTAACAACAGGTTTGGCAATCTTTCTTTTAATGTCGTTTTTTATAATCATCCAATTATTAAAAAAAGAAAAATATTTAAAGCTTTTGATCGATAACGGACAAAATCCTATGTTGGCATACGCCGGCGGCACAAACTTGCTGAACCCTTTGCTTAGTATTTTGTTTATCGACAATCTGTTCGCCTTTTTAACGGTATCGCCATGGCTGGGTGTTATTAAAGGGATAGCAACCACTTTATTATTGGCTTATACCGTAAAGATTTTTACAAAAAGAAACATTTTTTGGAGAACCTAAATAATTTAGTTGCGGCAAAATTTGTTTTTGTGCAACTACAAAATTAAATTAGCGGGTATTATTGAACTTTAGGAGAAACTATGTCAAAACCGAGGGCTCAGCGAACTGTTCCCGATTTATTCCTTTGGCTTACCGAGGAGAGAAATAAATATACAAACACCCCTTTGATGCAAAGGAAAGTGGATGGAAAATTTGAAGGAATTTCAATTGCGGAATTTAAAGAGCAGACAGAATTGTTTGCCATGGGTCTTGCCGCACTTGGAATCCACCGCGGCGACAAAGTTGCTGTTATAGCAGAAAACCGTCCCGAGTGGGTTTACGCTGATATGGCAATTCTCGGAATAGGTGCAATTGATGTACCCCTTTATCCCTCACTCACAGCTGGTTCGGTTGAGTTTATATTAAATAACTCTGAATCGAAAAGTGTAATTGTCTCAAATAAATTTCAGTTGAATAAGGTATTATCGATACGCGAAAATCTTAGAACTGTAAAGTTTATAATTGTTCTAAATGAAAAAGACATTATTGATGACAAGCAGGATTTGTATTCATTTAACGATGTTTGCGAAATGGGAAAAGTTTATAAAACGCACCACCCGCATCATCTAACCGAAAACCTCCGGCTTGCAAAAGAACACGATCTCTGCACAATCATTTATACTTCCGGAACTACGGGCGAACCAAAAGGCGTTATGCTTACTCATCGGAATATTATGTCTAATGTTGATGCTGCGCTCTCTATTTTTTCGATAGATCATAACGATCTTTTTTTATCATTCCTGCCGCTTTGCCATATTTTTGAAAGAATGGCTGGTTATTATACTGCTTTCTCATGCGGCGCTTCCATTTGTTATGCCGAAAGTATAGAAACAGTTGCGCAAGATATTATTACTGTACACCCAACCATTATAACTTCTGTACCAAGATTATTTGAAAGAATTTACTCAAAAGTTATAAAAAATGTTGAAAGCCAAAACAACAAAAAACAAAAAATATTTAACTGGGCTCTGAGTACCGGCAAACTCTATATGAAATCGAAAAAAGAGGGGCGGGTGTCTGTTGCTCTAAACGTAAAATACAAAGTTGCTTCTAAACTCGTTTTTGGGAAACTTCAGGAAAAAATGGGAGGCAGATTAAGATTTTTTATTTCCGGCGGCGCGGCACTTGCAAGAGACCTCGGCGAATTTTTTGAAGCAATTGGAATTATCATTGTTGAAGGTTATGGACTTACAGAGTCTTCCCCCGTAATTGCGGCAAACAGAGTTGACGATTACAAATTCGGAACCGTCGGTAAAGTTTTGCCCGGAGTTGAGATTAGAATTGCGGCTGATGGTGAAATTTTAGCCCGCGGGGAAAATATTATGCAGGGTTATTATAAAAATAAAAAAGAAACTGATTCAGTAATTATTGATGGTTGGCTTCAAACGGGCGATATAGGTGTATTTGATAATGACGGCTTTTTGATGATAACCGATAGGAAGAAACACTTATTCAAAACTACCTCAGGCAAATACATAGCCCCAACACCTATTGAAAGTTTATTCCTAAGTAATAAATATATTGACCAGTTTATTTTAATTGGCGATAAAAGAATTTTCTTGAGCGCACTTATCGTCCCCGATTTTGAGTCGCTTAAAGATTATGCTAAACACAAAAACATAGCATTTTCATCGGATGAGGATTTAATAAAGAAAAAAGAAATAATTGATTTTTATGATTCTGAGATAAGCAAACTTCAAAAAAAGCTTGCCAATTTTGAACGCGTTAGAAAATTTAGATTATTACATTCCCCATTTACAGTAGATTCCGGTGAGATGACGCCGAGTATGAAATACAAGCGAAAAGTTATAGAGGAAAACTATAAACATTTTATTGAAGAAATGTACGCATGATAAATTCTAAAAATTAAAATCCCCCTCGGGGGATTTTTTTTTAATCTATTACATTAGACCACTAATAGATTCAATCAATAATAGAAAGTTAATTGTATAACTTAATTTTACTTTTCCGTTTCATGCCTCCCAATTCTAAAAAGATACGATCAACCAAACTCAATTAATTCCGGCACAGTATCTCAATCATCTTATTATGTATTTTACCGTTTGTACATAGAATTTGTTTTGAATAAATATTAATCTGCTCCCCCTTAAAATTGGTAACTAACCCTCCGGCTTCCTCGGCAATAAGTTTACCGCCGCAAATATCCCACGGATGCAATGAAACTTCCCAAAAACCATCAAACACACCTTTGGAAACATAACAAAAATCTATTGCAGCCGAACCAAGCCTGCGCATACCGCGTGATGCTTTTGTAAGTGCCGCAAATTTTTCGAGCGCGTTATCCGGGTTATCGGAAATATCATACGGAAAACCGGTAACGAGTAGGGCATGTTTCAGGTTCGAATTATTTGAAACAAACATTTGTTTTTCGTTTGCAAATGCGCCGCTTCCCTTTTCTGCGGAATACATCACATCCATCATAACATCATAAACAACACCCAAAACTGTTTCATCATTTTTTTGAATGCCGATTGAGACTGAAAATATCGGTAAACCGTGAGCAAAATTTGTTGTTCCGTCAATCGGGTCAACAACCCAGGTATATTCACCGTTGTTATTTATTCTTCCCCCTTCTTCAGCCAAAATATTATGAGAGGGAAATTTTTTATTGATGAATTCTTTAATAAGATTTTCGGAGGCTTTGTCAACTTCGGTAACAAGATTCGATTCATTTTTTTTATACTCAACTTCAAATTTTTTACCGAAGTAGGAGCGGATTAATTCTCCCGCTTCCAAAGCAATATTTTTTACATCTTCTATTTGCATATTATTCCCGATTTGTTGGAAGTAAATATAAATAATTAAGAAGCATATTCTTAACACGCCAGGATGGCATTAGTTGCGCGTAATTTAGTTCTCTTTTTACACATTGACTAAACCGGAGGTGGAAAAGAATATGCCGGATTTGGAAGTGGTTATACCGCAGGCAGAAAAGGCGATGCTGGTTGTGCAAATCGTTATACCGGGCGCGGAAATGAATATGCTGGATGTGGAAGTCGATATGCCGGAGGCGGAAATGAATATGCTGGTTGTGGAAATCGATATGCCGGAGGCGGAAAAGGATATGGCATGGGTTGAAAACATTGTTTTTGCACCGAAAACAAATATTTGGCAAACCGGAATGGGAAGATGTGTTGAGTAAACCGGTTATTCAATGGTTTCGGTATGCTGATTAGTTTCGGCTCTGCTCAGTCATCGGACTTCAACAAACTCAGTCAACGAGCGGCGCTGACGGAATAAACCAAATGAAAATATTGCCGTTCGCTTCAGCGAACGGAAAATGAGAATGAAAATAATATTGGCTTTAGCCGCATTTATTTTATTGCATGTGGCTAAAGCCCAATAATAGCGGACATCAAATCAACCCGTCATCTAAAGATGACGGCAATGTTGTTTTTTGTTTTTTACTAAATAATAAAAACATTCACAAATTTATTTTATTATATATGGATTATGGGGTTATCATTTTTTGCATAAAATTTTTATTGAACTTCTACGAAGTTCCGGGTTGATTTTGGTGTTGGTTGTTTCTACAAATATTAAACTCCGATGGAGTTTGAACCACATTCACAAATAATTTAATAGTCA
>JAIOIM010000564.1 GCA_019912505.1 Ignavibacteriaceae bacterium | reverse complement strand
AAATAAATCAAAACAATAAATTCATGTAACTAATATGCCAATTGCATCTCATAACCCATATTTGCATTTTCTCATATAGCCATTCTTTTATATATTTGACCTTTCAAATTAGCAATTAACAAATGAACGATAAATATGAAGCTGTAATAGGGCTGGAAGTTCACGCACAGCTTCTTACAAAATCGAAAGCTTTTTGCGGCTGTTCAACCGAGTTTGGTAATAAGCCTAATTCCAATGTTTGTCCGGTTTGCCTCGGTCATCCGGGTGTTTTGCCTGTACTGAATAAAAAAGTAGTTGAATTTACCGCGCTGATGGGCTTAGCTACAAACTGTACGATAAACCCTAAATCGGTTTTTGCCCGCAAAAATTATTTTTACCCCGATTTACCGAAAGGTTACCAGATTAGTCAGTACGAATTGCCGATTTGCGAACACGGCTGGATAGATGTTGAAACCGCTGCGAATGAATCAAGAAAAATCGGAATTACGCGAATCCACATGGAAGAAGATGCCGGCAAATCTATACACGACCGGGGGAACGAAACTTTTGTAGATGTAAATCGGTGCGGCGTGCCGCTGATGGAAATAGTTAGCGAACCCGATATCAGAACATCGGAAGAAGCTTATTTGTACCTGAGCAAGATAAAACAGCTTGTTCAATACCTTTCTATTTGCGATGCAAATATGGAAGAAGGTTCGCTCCGGTGCGATGCCAATATTTCAATACGTTTAAAAGGGGAAAAACAACTCGGCACAAAAACCGAAGTAAAAAATATGAACTCATTTCGTAATGTTGAGCGGGCTATAAATTACGAAATTGAACGGCAAATTGATTTGGTTGAAAACGGTGAAAGGGTTGTGCAGGAAACCTTATTGTGGAATGCAGATTTAAATGAAGCAAATTCGATGCGAAGCAAAGAAGAAGCGCATGATTACCGCTACTTCCCCGATCCCGATTTGCTGCCCGTGCATGTTGATGAAAAATGGATGGCTGATATTTCAGCAAATTTACCCGAACTGCCGGATGATAAAAAAAACAGATTTACAGCAAACTACTCGCTTCCGGTTTACGATGCTGATATACTTACGCAATCGCAGCCGGTTGCCGATTATTACGAAAAAGTTGCCGCTTGCACGGATGATTACAAAAGCGCAAGCAACTGGATTATGGTTGATGTACTAAAAATACTAAACGAAGAAAAAATAAATATTTCAGATTTTCCGGTTGCGCCCGAATCTCTTGCCGGGTTAATTAACCTTATTAAAGAAGGCACAATCAGCGGTAAAATTGCAAAAGAAGTCTTCCCATTGATGATTAGCGAAAACAAACCGGCGGAAGAGATAGTAAAAGAGAAAAATTTATTGCAGGTTTCTGATTCGGGTTTGATTGAAAAAGTTGTTTCTGAAATTTTAGCTGTTCATTCTTCCGAAGTTGATGAATACTTATCCGGCAAAGATAAAGTTATCGGTTTTTTCGTGGGCAAAATAATGAAACAAACCGGCGGTAAAGCAAATCCGCAAATAGTAAATAAAATATTACGCGAAAAACTTAACGCTCTAAAAAATTAATTACAGGAGAAAAAATTGTCTTTCAAAGCAGGCTTTAAAAGATTTATAGGAATAAAAACGGAAGAAGAATTAAACAAAGTAAAAACTGCGAAAGAAAAGGTACGCGACTTTATTGAGTCCCTCCTCTTTGCCGGAATTGCTGCATTCTTCATTATTACGTTTGTAATTCAAAACACCCGCATCCCCACCGGCTCTATGGAAGAGACAATACTGGTTGGTGATTTTGTGCTTGTTAATAAATTTATATACGGGTCATCGTCACCAAAGTATATACCCTTTACCGAAATACAATTACCTTTTTTCACACTTCCGGCACTAAAAGAGCCAAAGAGAAAAGATATAGTTGTATTTGAGTACCCCGGCAATAGAGACCAGATGCACGCCGATGAACTTGGTGTTAATTATGTAAAAAGATGCATTGGACTGCCCGGTGATACAATTCAAATAATTAACAAAGTTGTTTACGTAAATCATCAGCAAGCCTGGATTCCGCCGCATATTCGGTACGGATACGACCTGCGCCCGCACGGTATGAAAAGAGGCGACATATTTCCGCGCGGTATGGATTGGAATGAAGATAACTGGGGTCCGCTTGTTATTCCCAGAAAAGGTTACACAATCAATTTAACTGCCGAAGCAGCTTACAACTGGGGAACAATAATAGATAGAGAATTCGGTAAGCGCGTAGTAAATATTGCAAACGGTCAGGTTTTAATTGACGGGAAACCTACAACAAAATATAGATTCAAAAAAGATTATTTCTTTATGATGGGCGATAACCGGGACGATAGCGCCGACAGCCGTTTTTGGGGTTTGGTTCCGCGTGATTTGATAGTGGGTGAAGCTTTTATTACTTTGTTCTCGTGGGATAGGGATATTCCTTTCACCGATTTTTTCAAACTTCTCGGCTCGATACGTCTCGACCGTGTTCTGAAACTACTACATTGATTTGATTTAATTTTCAGTTAAACAAGTCTTATGGGCGTTCTATTAACGCGCCTGCTTTTTATATAGAAAAAAGATTCCTTATGAATATTCTCGATGTTGAATACGAAAAATATAAACTTAATAACGGGCTGCAAGTTATACTTCACAAAGAGCCTGCGCTTCCGATTGTTTCCGTTAACCTCTGGTACCACGTAGGCTCGGCAAATGAAAAGCGGGGGAAAACTGGTTTAGCCCATTTATTTGAACATATGATGTTTCAAGGTTCCCAGAATGTGCCGAAAGAAATGCACTTTAGATATATTCAAGAGGCGGGGGGTATTTTAAATGGCTCAACAAATTTTGACCGGACAAATTATTATGAAAAAGTCCCGTCAAATTTTCTTGAACTTGCTCTCTGGCTCGAAGCCGACAGAATGGGTTATTTTCTCCCCACTTTAACTCAGGAAAAACTTAACAATCAAAAAGATGTTGTAAAAAACGAAAGACTTGAAAGGTATGATAATCAGCCTTACGGACTTGCGTGGGAAATTCTGCTCGAGCATCTTTTTCCCAAAATTCATCCCTACAGTTGGCCTACAATAGGTTCAGTAAATGATATTAAAAGTTATACGCTGGAGGATGTCTCAGATTTTTTCAGTACCTACTACACCCCTCCGAATGCGTCTCTTGTAATTGCCGGTGATTTTGATACGATAAAAACAAAAGAGATGATTGAACAATATTTTGGCTCTATCGTCCAGGCAACGTCAATCGTTCGCCCCGTAGTTAATCCGTTTAGAATAAGCCAGGAAAACATAATTGAGCGGAGAGAAAATGTTCAGTTAGATAGAATTTATTTTGCATGGAATTCAGAAACGGCTTTTGGCGATGATGACGCTGCGTTAGATATTATGTCGGATATTTTGTCGGGCTCAAAAGGATCCAGGCTTTACAAAAAACTTGTGCACGAACTTGAACTTACACAGGATATAACCGTATTTCAGTATTCGGGCAAACTTGCCGGGCATTTAATGATAGTAGCCACTGCAAAGCCCGGCGTTGAATTAGATAAAATAAAAAAAGAAATATTTAAGGAATTAAGTAAACTCAAAAAAAACGGCGTTACAAAAAAAGAGCTAATCAAAACAAAAAATGGAATCCGTTCCGGATTTATTTATTCGCTTCAAAATATCGATTCGCTTGCCGACCAGTTGAATTTCTACAATTTTTATTTGAACGAGCCAAATTCATTCAGCAAAGATTTGCAGCGTTATTCTGATGTAACAAATGAAAATGTAAAAGCGGCGGCTGATAAATATTTAACCGCACCGTTTGTTGAATTAAGAATTACGCCTAATAAATAAGGACAATGATGAGCTTTGACAGATCAATAAAACCCCTTCAAAAAGATGAAATAAATTTCTCGCTCCCAAATATTGAGCATTTTGTTCTTTCAAACGGACTAAAAGTATTACACGTAAAAAAAACTTCCCTTCCTATCATTCGTCTTAACCTCTTATTTTATGCCGGTTCAAGATTCGATCCGGCGGATAAAAAAGGATTGGCAAATTTATTCGGCATGGTTGCAGATGAAGGCGCAGGGAAATATGATGCATTAGCTCTGAGTGATGAACTTGATACGTTGGGAACTTCCTTAAGTATAAACCGCGATAATGATTCTATCTATTATTCCCTTCAGACACTCACTGAACATTATGAAAAATCGTTGGATCTTTTTTGTGACGTTCTGCTTTTGCCTATGTTTGATGAAAGCGCTTTTGCAAGAGAACAAAGAAAAATTTTAACACGAATTTTACAAAGCAAAGATTCTCCCGATGAATTAGCCGACTTTGCTTTCGAAAAGATTTTATACGGCAGTAATAATCCATACGCTCATCCCGTTTTCGGGTTTGAAGATTCGGTTGCGAAAATAACAACCGAAGACATAAAGAATTTTTATAAGAAATATATTATACCGTCCAACGGATTTCTTGTAAGTGTAGGCGACATTACATCGGAAGCGCTAAAAAATAGTTTGGAGAAAAGGTTAAACAATTGGAAAGCGGAACACACAGTTAATTTTCCGGCGATCATTTCAAAAGAAGCAGAACCAAAAATTTATCTTCTTCATAAAGAAGGAACGGTACAGAGCGAGATAAGATGCGGACATCTAACCGGAAACAGGAATGAAAAAGATTATTTCCCAAAATCAATATTAAATATGATTTTGGGCGGACAGTTTACGAGCAGGATAAACTTAAATCTTCGCGAAAACAAAGGGTACACTTACGGCGCATTATCACGTTTTAATTACCAACGGGATGCCGCTCATTTTTACGTATCAACATCTGTGGGTGTGGAAAATACAGCCAACGCTATTATAGAGATTGACAAGGAATTAAGAAATATTAGAGAAGGTGTAACTACCGAAGAATTGGATTTTACAAAGTCTTCGATGATTAGAAAGTTCCCGTCTAATTTTGAAACTCTTCAACAAATAAGTGTTAACCTTATTGGAAAAGTGATTTATAATTTAAAGGACGACTTTTTTAATACTTACATAGAATCGGTAAATAGTATAACCAAGAATGATGTTGATGAAGCCGCCGTTAATAACATTTACCCCGATATAAATAAGTATATAATTGCGGGTGATAAAAACTTACTGCTGCCTCAGTTTAAAAATATATCGTTTGCCGGTGTGGTTGAAATAAATCTCAGGGGCGAAATTATTGAGGCATAACGAAGTTACGTAGATACTAAACCTATTTAATAAAAATTAATTTATGATTACACAAACGCTCTGATTGGTAAACAGGGGCTAATTCATTTTCTATTGCGATAATAATTCTAGCAGAAGGATCGTCAATAAATTCGTTTTTACTTATTTTATCAAATCTTCTTGGTCTGGTTGCAGTAATGGTGATGTATATTGTATCCTTCACGCCAACATTTGTCATCAGTTCATTTTCAATATTAGAACAGCCATCTTCTAAAACATAAAACTTTCTTCCTATGCTATCAACTAATAAACTATAATTAAAAACTTCATTTGAAAAGCTTATTGTATCTTGAGCAATTATTAGAAAATTAGTTGTTATGATGTTTGGGGGCGAATCTCTTTCATCATTATTTGTAGAAGATATAAAGGAGCAGGATACAAAATATATTGAGACAATAATTGATAAAATTATAATTCTATAAATTCTCAATTGAATATCTACCTAACTATTTCTTTTAATGCAAGGGAAGGGTTTAAAAATTTATAACCGATTTTCCTCATTTTTACAACTTCAGGCAGGATGGAAAAATAGTTGCCGGCGTCTGTCATAAATATTTTCGGAACATCATTTCCTGTGTGCATGGCACTTAAAAAATCTTGACATATTTTGTCGCTGCCGCCTGTTAACAAGCAAGTCTCTCCGTTTTTTATAAGCATAATTTTTCGGCTTCTAATTTCATCGTCAATTAAATTATAGATCGATGAATTATAAAGATCGCTTTCTTCATCAACCATTATAAAGGCTGCATCTCTGTACTTACCGGCAATGTTTGCTAAAACTTCTTTAGTTCTTCTTTTTGCAAAGCCGCTTCTTAATTTGTACTCAAGATCGGTTATATTGTCATCGAGTAAAACAACATATTCTTTTTTATTCTCTTTTATTTTTTTTATCAATTCTGTTGCAGCTTTTCCGGGTGTGGTTAAGATGCCAAATTGTTCGGGAGTTTTTAAAAGTTTTAACAGCTCTTCTTCAGACAAATCGACCGCATTGGTCAATATAATTCCGCCACGTTTTTTTTCGCGAACAAGCAATGTATCGTAATTAAATTCAGCCATTAGCTTTAACGCATTGCCGGAATTTACTACAAATTTTGTTCTGCCGTTTATTCC
>JAIOIM010000057.1 GCA_019912505.1 Ignavibacteriaceae bacterium | reverse complement strand
AATAAAGTAATCTCCGGGGGACACCATAATGTAAGATTCAATGGAGATAATTTTTCAAGCGGAATTTATTTTTATCAATTAAAGACTAATAATTATAGTTTTGTACGGAAAATGTTATTATTAAAATGACAGTAAGTAGAGCCAGCTTTTCCACCCGACCGCGTTTCTATTGCGGCATTTTCCAAGTTATCTGCTTTGGTGAAAAAGGCAAGCTTTGCAATTAACATTGTTATAGTAAACAAAAATGTTAAAAATTATTGGCAGTTTTTTTCCAATTCGTCATTGCTGTTCTGGTGAAAAGCCACGCCGTTATGCCAAGGAAAAGATTAGAAATTTTAACAATAATTTAGATAATTCAAAATGTTGTACAAATATATTTTCTATAGATTATATAAATTATCATGTGTTATGGAAGATGTATCATCTCCTCATTTTGTGGCAACTTTTATTCAGACCTTATTGATCTTATCAAATATCTACTTTCTTTTCTTCTCCCTAGATAAATTCCAGATTCTAAATTATGATGGTGATTTTATTTATAGTCTTTCAGCTAAAATATTAATTATAGTGTTTTTTTTGTTGTCTATATTTAATCATTTGTATTTCTTTTGGATAAATAGGTGGAGAGAAATAATAAATTATTTTAAGAACACTACCATTCCGACAAAATTAAAATGGTTTTCTAACATATATATAAGTTTTTCCGTAATTAGTTTTTCAATTACCTGCTTTTTCAATTTGTAATATAGTTTTCAAATTAGAATAATTTCGGTTACACGTGCAAAGAATCAATTTTATCTTTGTCTGTTTTTCTTGCCGATACGATTTCTGAACTGTACCGACTCACTTGAACTACTTGGAGACCCGCTGACAAATATTATTTCTCATCCCAAACATTGGGAACAAGAATTTCTTGCCCGTTGCCCGCCGATGCTTTCATCGCTTTAGTTACGGATGTGTTTTAGAAATATTAACGATACCATAAGTCGTATTTGTTTTGCCGGTCAATATTCTTTTGAATACAATTTAGAAAATCCTTCTTAAAAAAAATCCCGGTTAATTTTGATTGCCTTATAACCGGCAGTAGTGATTTTGGAGATAATTGCGAAATGTTTTATAATCAAGAGTATTTTAACAAAAACATAAATCTACTTGTTTGCAGCCTTATTAGAGTGGATTCATAAATATTAAAATTTTTTTTGCAATTTATTTGGTTATTTAAACAAAAATCCTTTTATTTGTCGCTCGTCTTTTTTGCAGTTCGCAGAAAAGATTGTTTTTTGAAAAGGCTGTTAGAAAGATACGAACCCAAAAAATATTTGATAAAGTTTAGAAAAGGACTTGACAATGATGGAAAGACCCATATATTTGCAAGGCTTTTTTTGAAATATTTTTCGCATCGAAAAAATGCAAAAAAATAAGAAAAAGATTTTTGAATTTTGGTTTTGTATCTTGACTTTACATCAAAAAGACATTAATTTTAATGCCCTTCTTTGATGAAGGTTTAACAACTTAAAAGTTCTTTGAAAGAGTGAGTGCATTTAACTCGTCAAGTTAAATGGTTTCGACTAAGCGTTATTTACGCCAGTGATTACAAATTAATTAAAAAACTCTTTACAACGGAGAGTTTGATCCTGGCTCAGGACGAACGCTGGCGGCGTGCTTAACACATGCAAGTCTACGAGAATTAAGTAGCAATACTTTTAGTAAAGTGGCGCACGGGTGCGTAACACGTAAGCAATCTACCCTTGGATATGGAATAACCCGTTGAAAGACGGGCTAATACCGTATAATGCAGCGGCACCGCATGGTGATGTTGTTAAAGCTCTTGAAGCGTCTAAGGATGAGCTTGCGTCTGATTAGCTAGTTGGTGGGGTAATGGCCTACCAAGGCAACGATCAGTAGCTGGTCTGAGAGGATGATCAGCCACACTGGAACTGAGACACGGTCCAGACTCCTACGGGAGGCAGCAGTGAGGAATATTGGGCAATGCCCGCAAGGGTGACCCAGCAACGCCGCGTGGAGGATGAATGCCGTAAGGTT
>JAIOIM010000563.1 GCA_019912505.1 Ignavibacteriaceae bacterium | reverse complement strand
CCCGTTAATATTTTTTTTGGATGTCATTTAACCATAACATCAGCATGTTTTTATTCAAAGCCAATAAACCTTCTTGATTTGAACCAGTAGGCGGCGGGACAAATTTATCTATCAGATTAAAAATATCAATTCTAAATTCCTCTGGCACTATCTGAAAAAGATGCCATAGCGAAATAACATCGTATTCAGTTACTGTTGATTCAATAGTGTTTATCTCGGCTGTAGTTCCACCGCCTGAGGTAAAAGTTTCCATAGCATTTATTAGCGGTTGTGCAGCATTAACAAAATAGGGAATTCCCAGACCCCTTGACTCCCACACCGGGCACAAATAATCGGTTGGAAGAAATATTTCTTTCCCTTCTCCTCTTATTTTTAATGTTGATGAAATGCACTTAACTAATGAGTAACCTGAATCCGTCGTAATTTCAAAAATAGACCCGTTCCCAAATTCGGCTATCTCGGCTCCCGGTATTTGTATACGAAAATTTTTAGCCGCCAACGAAAATGAAGCATGAATTTTACCGCGCAATAATTCAATTGCATTTATCGAAGGCAATCTTTTAATGTCACTATTTTGGTATGCCGTTACCCTGCCCGCATTCGGAATAACGATCTCGGTTTCAGAAGCAGTACCCGTGTTTAATACATTCCCTTCGTTAAAGTTTGATGTAGTAAGTATGCGTTCGTTATCAATGTAAGGAATTCCACTGATGGCTGTAATTTCCCAATTATTTTCGATACTACTTATATAAAAATAAATCACGGCAGTTGTTAATATTAAGAGTAATAGTACTATTAGAACTGCCATTCTTTTTTTTATAGTTTTTCCCCCACTCAATTTGGCACTAATTTTTTTCTCTGATTTTTCTCGTTCTCTTAAAGCTTTTTTATTCCCTTTATATTTGCTTGTGCCTACGTCACGAACAACAACCGGTTTAGTAACGGCTGCGGCTTTTTTTACATCGCGAATCTCACGAAAAACATCCGGCCACAAATCGATTGCTGGTTCTATTTTTGTCGGCAGAGTTTTAATTTTTTCTTTTAAAACCCTAAGTGAGTATAAATATTCGCTGCACTCATTGCATCCGCTAAGGTGCGACTCCACCTCAAGTACGGTATCAACATCAAGAGTATCATCAATGTATTCTTCAAGTAGAAGATTTATCTGCTCGTGAGTCATAAACCGATCTCTCGAATTAATTTTTTATGAGCTTTATTTAGCAGTTCTCTTATTTGTGCAGGTGGCAGCCCAAGGATATCTGAGGTTTCAACAAAAGTATAATTTTCCACATCATGAAGAACCACAACAGTTCTTTCATCCTGCGGTAAGCTTAATATTGCAAGTTCAAGAGGTGAGAGGGCAGGGAATTGTTCGGCAGCCGCATGAGTATCCTCTATTTCAGTTTTCTTTTCCCGCAGCAGTTCTAAAACAGTATATACCGTTATGCCGGTTAACCAGGCAGAAAAAGTTATACTGCTCCGCATAAATTTTATCTGCTGCCACGAAATAAAAAAAACTTTTACAGCCATTTTTTCTGCTTCGTCTTTATTTGCAAGAATTCGAAAACAGACAGCGTAAACTCGTCCACGACCTATCTTAAATAGCTGTTCAAAAGCAGAATTCATGCCTGCCTTAGCATTTTCGATAAGTGACTTTACCAATTTATTATC
>JAIOIM010000562.1 GCA_019912505.1 Ignavibacteriaceae bacterium | reverse complement strand
ACCTAATATGTTTTTCGCTTTTTTTATGTCAGGTTGTCTAACTTTCGGGTCGTCTTCCGGAAGTTCTTGATACGATATTTTGCTTGAGGAGCCGGTCAGAGTTATTACTTCTTCGGCAAATTGCTTTATTGTAATTTCAGCAGGGTTGCCGATATTGACCGGATTAACTTCTGAGGACAATAATAATTTAAATATACCTTCTACTAAATCGCTTACGTAACAAAAACTTCTTGTTTGCGATCCGTCTCCAAATACAGATAAATCTTCTCCGCGTAAAGCCTGCCCGACAAATGCAGGTAATGCTCTGCCATCATCAAGCCGCATTCGAGGACCATAGGTATTGAATATTCTAACTATCCTCGTATCAACCCCGTGATAGCGGTTATATGCCATTGTTAAAGCCTCTGCAAAGCGTTTCGCTTCATCATACACACCGCGCGGACCAATAGGATTTACATTCCCCCAGTAGTCTTCGCTTTGAGGATGTATGGTTGGATCACCATAAACTTCTGAAGTTGATGCTAAAAGAAATCTTGCCTTTTTTTCTTTTGCTAATCCAAGAGCTTTATGCGTGCCAAGAGAACCAACTTTTAATGTTTGAATAGGAAACTTTAAATAATCAATAGGGCTTGCGGGCGATGCAAAATGAAGGATGTAGTCAACTCTTCCGGGGATAAAAACATAATTTGTAATATCGTGTTTCTCGAATGAGAAATCTTCGTTGCCGAATAAATGGGAAATATTATTAATATTTCCGGTGAGCAGATTATCCACCGCGATTACTCTAAAGTTTTCGGCGATTAACTTATCACAAAGATGTGAACCTAAAAAACCCGCCCCGCCGGTAACTATCGCTGTTGGTTTAAACATTACTCACTCCTTTTTACTGCGTAACTCTATTATTTTTTTTTCTTTGATAAGCAACATGAGGGACAATAATAGAAGGACGAAAATTCCGCCGACAACAGAAGAAAATATTGTTCTTGGGCTGGAAGCTTTAAGAGGCGGAATAGCCTCATCTAATATTTCAACGGTAGGAATATCTCGCTTCTCTTGAATCTTTTCTTTAAAATATTGCTGTTCCAAAAGTAAATAAACTTCGTTCTGAATTTTAACCGCTCTCATCAGCCTGGCTAATTTTTTACCCAATTCGGGGACGTTATCGAATGCCAAAAGAAAATCGTTACTGCCAATCTCCATTTTATTATATTGTCCACGCAACTCATCTAATTTATTTTTAAGCGCAAGATATGACTTGTTATCCTCCCGAACATTGTTTTGTATAAAACCAAATTCAACTTCAGTTTTTACAATTTCAGCCTTTAATTTTGCCGCTGTTTCCATTGAAGCTTTTAATTGTTCAGGGAGTGCTATGGTTTTATTTCTTTGCTGGAAATCAGCTAATTGCTGTTCGGCAGAGTCTAATTTTACCTTCGTATCAACCAACTGTAATTCAATATATTCTCTTGCACTTCTTGCCTTAGAAGATAACTTTTCGCGATTAATTTTATCTAAAGCCTCCACAAATCCGTTCGAGATGGCTGCAGACAAACTTCTTACAGAATCCACTTCAGATTTATTAAAGAAAGGGAAAAAACCGGTTGATACATCGACACCCAATTTAACTATGCCTTCTTTAGTTACCTCAATAGACAAATCATTATTAAGTTCTTTCCCGGCAGCTGCTCTATTTTTTTTATTGTAAAACTTTTTAAGATTGAATTTATCAACAACATATAAACTTGCTGTTCTACTTTTTATTATTTCCATAAACAATTGCGAGTTAGCCGTTCCCATGCCCCCTGTTATAAGGCTGGAAAATCCATCGCCGCCAAGTAAAGTCCCAAGACCACCTAATTCAGAATTTTTTTCCGGTGGTAAAATTGTAACCTCAGAGTTAAAAGTTACGGGAAATATAAAAAACAAAACCAAAAAAATTAAAATGACCGAAGATAAAAATACAATTATTAATTTGTTTTTATTAAATATTAAAACATTAAGTATTTGATGATAATTCATAGTGTTACTTAGTTGCTATTATTACTGCTACGGTTGCCGCAATTACCGACGCTACTTGACCCAAAATAGTAAGTGTTGTTGTAAAAACGTCCCAAAACTTTGGTCCAGGCGGGTCTTCAGGAATCCAAATAGTATCGCCGGGTTCTAATTTTTCTACATCATCGGCATCAATCCATTCGCCGGTTTTAGCTTTAATAACACGAACATCTCCCTCAAGTGCTCTCCACCCAAAACCACCTGATAGCTCTATATAATCA
>JAIOIM010000561.1 GCA_019912505.1 Ignavibacteriaceae bacterium | reverse complement strand
ATATCCGGGTGATCCTTCAGCCAATCTTTAGGAATGAGTGTCCCAATCATTTGAGAGGGTGTTGATGTAGAATCCGATAAAATATTTGCTATTTCCTGACTTGAAGTTTGTGCAACCGTACCGCCAAAATCGGTGGCATATAAAACAAGTTTGTTAACTTTCTCAGGGTAATTTATGGCAAAAGTCTGAGCCACATAACCTCCCATTGACCAACCCAAAATATGCGCCTTATCAATATTCAAAAATTGACAAAGTTCATTTATATCATCGGCAAGGGTATTTATGGTAAAAGTAGAATCTGAATTAGTACTATACCCCATACCTCTATAGTCAAATACAATTACTTTAAACTTCTGTTTTAATAAGTCTATAAAATGTTCATCCCATAAATCCATATTACCACCATAGCCCATGCACAAAATGATTGGGTCTCCTTGCCCATAAATAGTATAAGCAATTTTTGCATTTTGAATCTCAAAATAATTAACTTCCGGAACAGTTTCTTTATTAAAATGCTGTTGATTGCAACCCTGAGAAAGAAAAATTGAGATAATCAGTAATGTCCCCAAACAAAAGGATTTTTTCATTTTCATAACTTAGATATTTATTTAGTGATATATTCAAACTATAATTTCTCATTTGGTTAATGCTAATAAACGAAGTGTATTATTAAATTCATATATCTTCTGGCTTCACTTTATTGGACTTATAAGAAAGGTACAATAAAACAATATTTATTACCGGCAGTAACAAACCAGTCCATAGCATAATTCCGGCATTCCCCGAAGCATAGTTTTCTTTAACCAATATCTCATATATATGACCTCCTGCTGCCCCCCATAAGAAAACAGAAGTACTTATCATTAGTCCAAGTCGCAGTCCAAAATTATTTTTGATTGAGAGAAGCCCAATAATTCCAAAGCCCAAACTGGCAAAGCCCACTTCTAACTGGAAAGGACTGTCTGCCCATCCAATAAAACTCGCAGCCATTGTATGAAAGACTGTGTGCATAATTCCATTATAGGTCCAGGTAATACCATGCGCCCAAAAACAATAATATTTTAAAATAGCTTCAATAGTAAAGGCTTTTGTCAATCTTTTACGGTTTCGATAGATAGAAACAAACGAAAAAATCAACCCGATTAGAAAGAAAGTGAGCGTAAAATTGCTGAGGATAAAACGAATAAAATTTTCCATAATATTAAGTTTTTATTGATTATTGAAATTAGCGATAATTAATTTTGGAAATTTATCTATAAAACTTGTCAGTAAATATTAAATTAAATCCGATAGTAATATCCTCCAAATAGCTCACCTGTAAAACGCCATTTAATTTAGTGAGCCCGCTCTAAAAAGCCCGAAATTGAATTTTTAAACTTCTATTTTGATAAGAACTCAAAACATACCTTCATCAAAAATACCTTTTGGGAATAGTCTATTTTAGTAATATTTATTTCTAAAGTCAAATTGTTTAGTTGAACTTCCTGTTGGTCGTTCAGCTGTTTTTGCACACAACGTTTGGCAGCTACCCGAAGGGCGGGATTTTTAGCACTAAATTTCATTCGGAGAACTGAACTTTCGGCTACCACAAAACTGTCTGCAAAGCACGAAACCCCGCCTTTTGGGTAGGTGCTGTTGTGCGTAGGTTTTCTATTGGAAGTCAATGTCGATACCGTCATACTTTACAATTAGTTCGGGTAAAGTCATTGTTTCAATTTCTAATTCTTTGCAGATAGCAGGAATTTTTTTGAAAAGTTTATTGTCGTTGCTGCTTTCCGTTTCTTCTGTAACCAAAATTACTCGCTCGTCCTTGGCTTTTAGATTTAGAGATAAAATCACTTGTTTCATATCAGCACTCTCAATGAAGGAACTCTTTTGATTTTCAAATTCTACATCTGTCAGCTTTCTTCTGATAGCGTTGTTAACAAATACACTATTTAATTGGTGAAAGAACTGGTTTGTAT
>JAIOIM010000560.1 GCA_019912505.1 Ignavibacteriaceae bacterium | reverse complement strand
ATAATAAATATATTCATCATTCGCATCAAAAGTTACTTGCGGAAAAGCCTGATCTGTAAAGCCTGCGTTATCTGCTAATATTTTTTTTTCGCCGGTCAATTTATCGTATAATATTATATCCGATTTCAGCATATCACTTACCGCCGAATCATCTTCTGCAGAATGAATTGAGAGATAGGCAATTTTTTGTCCGTCATTCGACCAGACCGGTACAACTGCCATCTCACCCGGCGTACTTATCATTTTTTTATCTGGCGAGTCAAGTGAATCAATCGTAAAAACATCAAACAATTCTTTTTCGTTTTTTTGATTGAATAAAATCGAATTATCTGTGGGATTCCACAAAGGGTGAAATGCAAAATCGCCGAACGTCATTACAGAATCGGTTGCTAAATCGAAAAGAAAAAGTTTTTTTGTTGAGTTATTGAAGTAAGAAATTTTTGAATCATCCTTCGACCATGTAATTGAAACATCTTCCCACGGATCTATTAAAATTTCTTTTATTACTTTGTGTGAAGTATCCGCAATGCTTATGCCGGGTGAGCTGTAAAAAGCATATTTTTTTTGATTGTGCGAAACCGACACGCGGTAGCCGGGTGAAAGTTGTTTTAAGTTTTCACCGGTGGAATCGCATTGCCAAATGTATGTATCGCTGTTAAACAGTATGTTATCACCAAACCAGACGGGTAAATATGTCCGGTTAAATCCAAGATCGTATTTATTTGAACCGTCTGCATCGCAAATTGCAGCCCTAACTTCATTGTTAACGTAATCGACAGCGGTATAAATTATTTTTGTCTGTGCAAAGCCAACAGCCCCCAACGTAAACCAAAAAACCAACAAATATTTTTTCAATCAATCAGCCTTTATTTATTCGGAACAACTTCGCCGATAACGAGTGGATGTTCATTAAGTTCATTTGCTAATTTTACAACATCGTGCTGTTTTTCTCTTGAAACAACCGCAATAAGCCCTATACCGAGATTAAATACCTGCCTCATCTCTGCATCGCTTATACTGCCTGCAGATTGAATTATTTTGAAGATTGCAGGTATCTCCCACTTCGACCAAAAGATATTAAGTTTTAGTCCTTCGGGTAATATTCTGTTTGTGTTGCCCACAATACCGCCGCCGGTTATATGCGAGAAACCTTTTATTTTAATTTCTTTTTTTAGTGCTTTAATAAGCTTGTAATAGGATTTATGGATACGAAGCAGTTCATCACCGAGCGTGCCGGTAAGACCCTCCATTTTATCTTTAAGTTTATATTTATCGAGTAAAACTTTGCGGGCAAGTGAATATCCGTTCGTGTGAAGCCCGTTAGACGGGAAACCTATAAGAACATCTCCCTTTTTTATACCTTTACCTTTTATGAGTTTTGATTTGTCAACGATGCCGACAATAGTGCCCGACATATCATATTCATCGACAGAATAAAGACCGGGCATTTCGGCGGTTTCGCCTCCAATTAAAGCGCACTCATTTTCACGGCAGGCAATTGAAAAACCTTCAACTATTTTTTCTGCTTTGTCTGGGTTTAATTTTCCGAAAGCAAGGTAATCGAGAAAATAGAGAGGTTTAGCACCGCAAACAGCAATATCGTTTACGCAGTGGTTTACTAAATCCTGCCCTACTGTGTCGTGTCTATCCATTGCAAAAGCAACTTTTAATTTTGTCCCGACTCCGTCTACACTCGAAACCAAAACCGGTTTTTTATATTTTGCCAGATCAAGTTCATAAAATCCGCCAAATAAACCAATATCTGAAAGCACATTTTTATTAAAGGTGGATTTAGCAAATGATTTAATTCTTTTTACCGTATCTTCACCGGCTTCCAGATCAACGCCTGCGGTTTTGTATGTAGTCTCCAATTCTTTGAATCCTAATTGTTTTAAAATAGGGGCTAAAATTTAGCACTAATAGCCGTAGGAATCAAAGGGAGTAGGCAAAATAATATAATGGTAATATTGCAACCTTTATCTTATTTTTAAC
>JAIOIM010000559.1 GCA_019912505.1 Ignavibacteriaceae bacterium | reverse complement strand
GAATAAAAACGGTATGCCGGTATTTACCTCTTTGATTGTCGACTTCAAAAAAAAATAGTACTTGCATTTTTAACATTAATAAATTAAGTTGAGCGAGAAAATAATTGTTCAACAAAACATTCGGGGGTCGAATGAAACATTTAATAAAGTTCTTGTTCGTTATAGTTCTACTTAGTCTGGTAGGTTGTTCAAAGGACAACACAATTAATCAGCCTGAACCTGCCGGAGTTGGAAAGATGTCGATGAAGATCGACAGAGAAAACGCGCCTCAAGATGTATTCTTGATTTCAGCCACGCTTACAAGAGACGGATTCCAAACGATTACGTCAAATATGTCACTCCTATCTGACTCATCAGCCACAACAACCATAAATGAGATTGAAGCAGGAAGCTGGCATTTAAAAGTTGATGCTTTTAATGCTAATAATGTTGTTGTATATTCTGGCGAAACTGATGTTTCCATTTCTGCTGGCGCCACAACGAGCGTAACGCTTCAACTTATTCCTACGGGGAACTCATATGGTCAAATAAACATTGTTGTTACATGGGGTTCTTCAACAAAGATGTGGATAGATTATCCTGCTAACCCAATTTTAAGTCCTTCAAATAATTCTTATGATTTTGGAGGTGTACTCCAATCGATTGTTTATAGAGCTGATGATAAATACATTATGTGGTATGGTGGTGTATCGGGAAATGGCGTAAAACACATTTTTTATGCCGAGTCTCCAAATGGTTTAAATTGGAGCAAACCGTATTCTAATCCTATACTTTATCCAAGCCCCAGTGGTTGGGATTCATGGGCAGTTCACACTGGCCCTGTTATAAAAGATGACGGCATTTTTAGGATGTATTATAATGCTGGCAGCAGTCAAACCGGTAACTGGCATATTGGTTTAGCAACTTCCTCTGATGGGAAAACATGGTTTAAGTTGCAAACTCCCGTTGTTTATTCTAACAGCATCAATTGGGCTCCTCAAATTATTGCAGGTGCTTTAATAAAAACAGATGGCGTTTTTTATCTCTATTTTACGGGAAGAAATCTTCCCTCCTGTCAGATAGGTGTTGCTACCTCATCGGATGGGACAAACTGGAATGTAAGAAGTAATCCCGTTTTAATTCCTTCTCAAAGTTGGGAAGGTACCGGTGTTGCTTATCCCAGTGTGATAATTGAAGAAGGAATTTTTAAGATGGTTTATGCAAATGTAAACCCAACCTATACCGCATTTGGTATTGCCACTTCTGTAGATGGAATAAACTGGAGCAAGGAGGCTACTCAACCTTTTTTTAGACTTAATCAAACACATAACCATTGGTGTACAAGTTATATTGCCTATCCGTGTTTCAATATTTATGAT
>JAIOIM010000558.1 GCA_019912505.1 Ignavibacteriaceae bacterium | reverse complement strand
GATGTTACTTTAGATTTTAATCACCCGCTTGCCGGTAAAAATTTAAACTTTGATGTTGAACTTCTTGACGTAAGAAATGCTTCGGCTGAAGAACTCTCTCACGGTCATGTTCACGGACCGGATGGACATCATCACCATTGATTTTTATAATTTATCTTAATTCTTTACAAATCTGATTTGTGTTCTCAACGGCTATGTAATTCATATTTATAAATTACCTAACTGGGTTTGCAAGTAATGAGAGAATGATTGTGTGGTAATTGCATTTATGATCGGTCAGTCTCTCATTTTTATTAACATAGAGTTCCTGCGAATTAGCAGATAAAAGTATAAGCGTTCATACTTAGTTTTACTGATAGCACAGCTCATTTAATTAAGATTTTTGCAGGCGAAAAAAAAATCGAACGGCAAGTGACCAGCTAATATTTTTGAGTTGCAGGTTAGGTTTTGCTAATATGTTACACAGTTATTATTACTTTCCCTTTTGCATGTCCTTCTTCAAGATACCTGATTGCATCGGGAACATCGCTTAATTGGTAACGCCTATCAATAACAGGTTTTATTTTGCCGGCTTCAACAAGCTGCTTCAAAAAAAACAGATCCCCCTGGTTTATATTTGCAACAAATGGAATTATTTTATTGTCTGATGTCTTTGATATCCACAATCCTAATAGCATATCTTTGAAAAGTCCGGACAAGGAACCTTCGCCTCCAGCCATTACACAATTACCGTTTGGGGTTAATGAATGTTTGTACTGAAAAACCGAGTGATTTCCATTGGCGACAAAAATCAAATCATACCGAAGTCCATTTTTTGAGAAATCTTCTTGAGTGTAATCAATAACATAGTCTGCACCAATCGAGAGTGCAATATCCAACTTAGTTGTACTGCACACTGCAGTAACTTCAGTTGCGAATGATTTGGCAATCTGTATTGCAAACGTACCAACACCACCCGAAGCACCATCAATCAGCACTCTTTACCCTGCCCGGATCTTTCCTTTATCGCGAAGACCTTGAAGGGCAGTAAGTGCCGCCATCGGAATTGAGGCTGCTTCCTCGAAAGTTATTCCTGATGGTTTCAGTGCCAGTTTACTTTTATTAATAGATGCATACTCGGCAAAACTGCTGCGTCCGCACCCATATACTTCATCACCCGTTTGAAAGTCTTTTACATTTCTGCCAACAGCTTCAACCCGTCCAGCTATATCAGCTCCGGCTATTTTATTTTTGGGTTTTAGAAATCCAAGGCCCATTATCCGAACCAAGAAAGGTTTAGCTCTCATTACGTGCCAGTCGAAGGCATTTACAGATGCGGCACTTACTTTAATTAGTACTTCATCTTCCTTAGAGGTAGGTTTTTCAACTTCCTTGAATTGAAGAACATCCGGCGAACCATATTTTTCGTAAACAATTGCTTTCATAATTTACACTCCAACATTCAAATTTTATTGTCGAGCATGACCAAACTAAACTATGTAAAACCTAACTGCGTTGTAAATAACTCTCGCCCGGAACCGATTTTTTATTAAAAAATGTTGGCGGTAGCTCTTATTCTTTCTCCAAATAATCTTTCGCATATTGTATCCAATCTTCTACATATTTATCCATAAAGATATCAGGTTGAATTCCGATATTATCCAATGGATAATCTTGTGCTCTCAACATACGAACCGTAGGCATATAGAGAATATATTTATCACAATTGATATCAAATTCTATAACAGAAAGATAATCAATAGAGCCGTATGTAGGCGTTCCGAAAGTTTTTACTTTTTTACTTTGTTTTGCATTTAGTATAAAATTTTCAGTAGAGCTTGCGCTTCTTCCATTCATTAAAATGGCGATATTTTTTGGGAAGGGATAGACGGAATCCTGTTTAGTGAAACCAAAATTTTCGCCCGTGCTATAAGGTATGAACTGTCCGACATTGCCTACCATTCTTTTTATATCTTTTTTTACATCTTCTATATCGTCATACTTCTCTTTATCAGCCGTGTTTACCCAATTAGTAAGACTGTTAATAAGGGTCTGTGTTACCAAATACTCGCCGCTTAAATGCCTAACCGGATTTGTGTAAAGGTAAGGAAGTATTGGACGAAAGCTATAATCTGCTCCACCGCCATTTCCCCTGACATCAATAATAAGATTATCATAACTTTCTAAAAGCGATTTGTTATCCTCTATTAGTTTTTTTATCATGTCAGTATACTCATAACCAAAACTCGCAATTTCAAATAGGATTGTTTTCTTGCTTATGGGGTTTATACTGAAGCCTTCCAATTTATTTAGTTCTTTGGTTAAGTCCTCACTTGATATTTTTAGTTGAGGATTTGTTTTAACAAATGTAACTTTATTTTTCGGGAAGTACAGAATACTATTTTTAATAATTAAGCATGTGTCTGCTTCTTGAGAATGGTCGCCCATAAAATAAACCGCTTTCCCATTTTGGTTTATCCTAAATTTAATTTCGTTTTGTTTCCACGATTTATTTTGAGAACTAATAATGAATGCAATATAATTATTACTTCTTTTTAATACGCCAACCTTATAACCGCCTGAAGTCCAGATGCCTTCAATAGAATCGGCAGTGTGATTTACACGGTTACTGAAATCATCAATGTCAATATCAACCGTGTCAGTTGCGCTTATGCGGGCATTTCCAGGATTGTTTTCCTTTTGTACAATTGAAAGATGACCATGTTTAAAATAACTTGTGTAGCTTTTTAAAAGATCAAAACAATTTGTTTCAGTTGTGGCTTTTGATAATTCTATCAAATGATTTTTGAAATTTGTGTAAGCAAGAGAGTCTTTTGCATAAGCACCAAATCCGGGGTATTCATTTTCCACTTTAAATATCAACTGCTCTAATGTTTTTGAGCAGTTACAATCATTTTGTGCATAAGCAATTATATTTACTGCCATTACTAAAAGAATAAATATCAGCTTTCTCATATAATCATCTCCATTAAAAAATTACTATTTCAAAAAGAAACAGAATCATTTTCAATAAAATTTTTCTAAAGAACTCACCGCACTAACATCCGCCGTCAAACCTGCTGAAGCCTAAAATCTTTTATCTAATTCATTAAATATTAAAAAAAATTAT
>JAIOIM010000557.1 GCA_019912505.1 Ignavibacteriaceae bacterium | reverse complement strand
GTTAACGGTCCCGGACAGGCTGCTATGGATTTACTTGCCCCGGGCTATATGCCTTTTGCTCAAAAATCTTTGCTCGATGCCGGTTTTTTACTATCCCCGAAAGTGAAAAATAACGGTAGAATTTTCAGATCAATTATATCTCAAAGTAATTTGAAACTTGATAAATTTCCGCTTGTAAAAAATCAAATAATTTATCCATTTGGTTCTTCATCGTTAAGCGCAAGGGTTATTACAAGAATAAAAAATAAACTGGGGTTTGTTTATAACGATCCGACACGAAACATTATGCTGGATTTATTAAAAGAATACGTGTTTGAATTAATCAATAGCCGGGAAATTAAAAACTTTGCAATTTATGATTTAAATAAAATTGCTAATATTGTAACAGGTTATTATTCAAAAAATAAATCCTTTGCTTATGAACTTGATTGGTTTTTAACTTTTGAACTATGGCGGCAATCTTTGAAAAATTGATAAGCCATTAAACTTGAATAAGATTTACAAAAGCTGAATAGAATTCATTTAATTTATTTTTTTCAAAATGTTCAATTCCATTTTTGTCAGCCACAATTAAATCAGTTGCCAAATCTATAAACATTCCGTGTTCAGCTATTCCGGCTCTCATGTTCAGAAGTGTAGAGAGAGAGTAAGGGTCATCAATCTTTCCGAAGTTACAATCAATAATAAAATTACTCTGATCTGTTTTTACGAAACTTCCGTCATCGTGTTTGCGAATTTCTGGAAGTCCATAAAGTTTTTTTAAGTATTCAATCTCAAGATTTGCTGCAAATGGGATAACCTCAATTGGCAGTGCCCACTTGACTCCAAGTTTATAAGAAAGTTTTGAAGCGTCAACAATAATTATATTTTTTTTACTTGCCTGAGCCAATACTTTTTCTCTGAGCAATGCGCCGCCGCCGCCTTTTATTAAATTAAGTTTTGGATCAACTTCATCAGCGCCGTCAATTGTAACATCAATTTGAGTTTCATCTTCAAAGGTTATAAGCGGAATATTTAAATCCCTTGCAAGCTTTTCGCTTACCATAGAACTTGGGATACCTTTAATATTTTTTAGCTTTCCATTTTTAAGTCTTACAGCAATTTCACGTATCGCAAAGGTTGTAGTTGAGCCGGTACCAAGTCCGACTATCATCCCGGATTTTATAAAGTCTACAGCTTTTAAAGCTGCCGCTTTTTTTTGTTCATTTGCATTCATTTTCTACCAAGAGTTCAATTTTGAGATGAAAATATAATAAAAAGTTTTTATCTATCAGTCTATTACAAAAAAAATAGTTGCGAATTGAATTTAACAACTCACCTTTCGCAATATAAAATTTATAATTGCCACGCCCTTTAAAGGCTGTGTCTGTATTCAAGCAAAACCGTTACGCCACAGCGCACAGGTGAAACAGTTGCGAAGCCTATTTTTTTCATTAACACCTCGATTAATCGAGGTGTTAATAAAATCTCTTTCAAGATTTGAACCGTTTTAACGGTTTCTGTTTGGCAATTTTTATTCTATGACATCTTGAATTTGTTCTGAAGATTTTATCCACTTATTAAGTCCATTGAGAATTTATTATTGCAATATTTTCTTTCTGAGTATTTGTTCCTTTTAGTTCACTTTCTAATTCTTCCATAGCCCAATGATAACCGAATACCATAAGATTTTCAGCATGAATTATTTCTTCATCGGTTAGATGTTCACCTTTGAGCGAAATCAAATATTCTCTTGCTTCCTTTCGAATATCCCATAACGTCTGTTTTGATATTTCTGCCATTATCTCCTCTTTACTAAATAATTTTATTTTTTAGTAGGTAAGCTGTTCTTTTGTAAATTTGTTATAATCTATCTTTCTCCCGCTTTTAGATGATATTTTTTCTGAGTATGTATACAATGCCTTTTTAACAATTACTTTTACAGAACAGTTTTCTATGCTGTACCTGTCATTCAATTTTATTTTTAATCTGTCAATAAATAACAAATTTAAATCTGTTTCGTAAATATTTAATAAATCATTGGTGTCGTTTTTTAATGCAGCTTCAACAATTTCAAGAATATCTTCTGCAAAGAAGGTATCAAATCCCTCTAATTCTACCACAGTTTCAGCAGGAATTTCTAAAATATTTTTTTGAATGCCCGGTATAATAT
>JAIOIM010000556.1 GCA_019912505.1 Ignavibacteriaceae bacterium | reverse complement strand
GCGGTAGTTACTACAGAAAAAGGTTCATTTGAAATTCAATTTTTACCACAGTATGCCCCAATATCTGTAGGCAGTTTTTGTTACCTCGCACAATTGAATTTTTTTAAGGGATTGGTATTTCACAGAGTAGTGCCTGGCTTTGTTATACAAACCGGTGATCCTACGGGAACGGGCTGGGGCGGGGCAGAATATCAAATTACTTCTGAATTTTCGCCGTTAAATTTTGATATAGGTTTCGTTGGTATGGCAAGCGCGGGTAAAGATACCGAAGGGAGTCAGTGGTTTGTTATGCAGGGTAATTATCCCCATTTAGATGGCAGGTATTCAATATTCGGGAAAATAAAAACCGGTATCGAAACAGTTTTTAATACTGGTCAGACTGATAAAATTTTAAAACTCCAACTTAAATACTAACCGAGTGCCGCATTATATTTAGCCGAATGAGCAGGGTCTATTTTGGATAACCGCTCTAAAAGATTATCTTTCCCCGTGTAATTTGTAAGATAGTTTATAATTTCGCCATGCTTCGCATCAAGAAAAACCTTTAAAAAAACGCTGTTAATGTTCCCCTTTTTTTTCATTGTTTCAAGCGTTGTAACGAGTTTTTCAATTCGTTCGTAAGTAATTTCTGGTTTTTCAGTAAAATAATCTAGACCGTAATAGTAGTCTGCCATCGCTTCGCGAAGAATGCGGTATTTTTCATTTAGCAAATCTTCAACCAAACCAAGCCGACTATAAGAGTTACTGTTTCTTTCCCAACCGGTTTTATAACGACTTGTTGAACCGAGATTTACAATGTTATAAGCTTTTGTATAAAAATCAGTTCCCCCAAGTTCCTGCCAAGAATCAAGATCGTAACCGATGATGAGATACGCATAAAAATCCAGCATACTTGTAATTGGGTCATAAACCGATTGATTTTGGTAGAGACCCTGTCCTTTTTCGTACTGAAAGGACCATGCATTATCATTAAGACTTAGCATCAATGAATTGTTTGCTGATTGAAAAATAGGACGCTGACTTATAACTACAATCTGCGCGTTATACTCAACTTCGGTTGAAGCACCGGTAAATAATATATTCAAACTACAATCGATCTTACCTCCGTCCCATGCTTCGCTTGTAAAACGAGTTTTGTTCATATACTCTTCAATCATAGAAGCAAAGGGGACGAGGTTCTCCCGATTAGAAACCGGCAGCCCTTCGTAGTTAACACTTACTCTACAATTCAGCTCTTGGGCAACACTAAGGGCAGCTAAAAGAATGACAAAGAGAACAATCAGCTTTTTCATCGAGAATCCGTTTTTTTTGATAATTAGTTGACTTAAAATATGAATTTCAATATAATCAAACAACTAACTTTAAAGGTTATGCAAAATGCGTTTAAAAATGTTACTCGCTTTGCTTACCGCTCTCCCAATATTGCTTCATCCTCAGGTGAGTCCGGGGGCAAAACAAATTTCGCTTGCCAATTCCGATGCGGCTTTAAGCAACGATGTCTTTGCTGCTTTCAACAACCCCGCAGGTCTTGCTCAAATGAATTGGAGGGAAATAGGAGTTTATTACTCCCCCGCCCCATTTGGCTTAAAAGAATTATCAAACGCTTACGCCGTATACTCACAACCATTATTTTATGGCACTGCTGCAATTGGAGGTATGAGTTACGGCTTCGAATTGTATAAAGAAAGCAGAGCGTTGGCAGCATACGCGTATAATTACTTGAATAAATTTTTTGCCGGTGCTGCTATAAACTATCATTCTCTTTCAATTCAAAACTATGGCTCCGATTATTCTTTTTATATCAATGCAGGGTTACTTCTTTATATTGAACAATACATCCGTTGGGGTGCATCAATCACTAATATAAACCATGCTACATTCGGTAAAGAGAAAAACCAGATACCTGTAATTTACAACACCGGATTTAGTTATGATGTAACTGATAATATTACTGCTTGTGTAGCCATCGAAAAAGAAACATCCTTCCCTTTTTCCTTTAGGTTTGGACTCGACTACGAAATACTAAAATACTTTTCTATTCGAACCGGGTATGCAAATGAACCTGTAAGGTTTACTGCCGGTGTCGGCATAAGCTATTCTATTTTTAATTTTGACTACGCAGTGTTCAACCATCAGGAACTTGGATTAACTCATCAGGCGGGGATTATTGTTTCATTTAAAGATGATGAATCGAGGCTCAATTCTATTCGCAATAATTTATTCAAAAAATAAATGAACCGGTTTTTATATATCGTTTTTATTTTATCCGCTTCGCTTACTTTGGCACAGCAGGATTCAACTAATTCTTCAGAAGTTATTGAAGATATTCTTGAAACCGATGAATCTGAACAGGAGGATAACAACTTATACGAATCGCTTGAACAACTAACCGAGAATCCGATAAACATAAATACTGCCGATTTATTTGAACTACAGCGCATACCATATATTGATAATTATAATGCAAATTTAATTTTAGATTACAGAAAAAAGTATGGCTATTTTTTTTCTTTGAATGAGCTAAAACTTATCAAGGGTCTAAGCGTAGATATCATTAAAATTATTTTACCATTTGTAACTGTAAAAGATGAATTAAAACAATTTGATGTATCCGTACCAAAAGAATACTATACAGCGAACATAAAACTAAACCTCCGCTCGCGCATGCAAACCGATTTGCAACAGGAGAGAGGATATACAGAAGGTATTTATATAGGCTCGCCTTTTAAGAGTTACACACGCATTCAGGGGCGCGGATATGATAGGTTTAGGTTCGGGTTACTGATTGAAAAAGATGCGGGGGAAAGAAAGCTGAATGATTTTAGTTCATTTTTCGTTTCAGCAAAAAATATTTTGTTTATAGATGAAATAATCGGCGGTGATTTTCTGGTGGAGTTCGGGCAGGGTTTAGCGCTTTGGTCGCCGTATGGATTTTCTAAATCATCCGATGCAGTGCTGCCGGTGAAAAAAAATGCTGACGGAATAAAGGCATATACCAGTAGTGATGAAAACCAGTTCTTTAGAGGAGCAGCGGCAAAAATTAGTTACAATAATTACAACTTGACATCTTTTTTTTCTTCCCATAAAATTGATGCCCGTGTTGATTCCTTATCCTCGCTAATTCTTTCACTCCCGGTTGATGGTTATCATCGAACAACAAACGAAATTGGAAGAAAGGCGGGCTCGACTGAAACTAACAGCGGAATAATCATCAACAAATCATTTTCAAAATTTTTAAGGTTGGGGCTGCTTTATTA
>JAIOIM010000555.1 GCA_019912505.1 Ignavibacteriaceae bacterium | reverse complement strand
ACCTCACTCTTGCAGTTGCTGTGCGGGTATGTTCATCTACGGTAGGACTTATATAGAATATTTTTCCATTTATGGCATTTTCAATATCGTTAAAATAAATTTGAGCGCTCTGCCCTAATTTAATATCATCAATATCTTTTTGATATACGGTCAATTCAGCCCAAACAGAACTTAGATCAGCAACGGTAATAATATGTTTGTCGTCTCCGATCAATTCTCCGGGTGTCATATGAAGATCGAGAACAACTCCGTCGATTGAAGATTTAACTTCGTATGTAACAAGACTTTCGTTACTTTCTATAACTGCAATCACTTCATCTTTTTTAACTCTATCACCAATTTCTTTATAAACGCTTTTCACTACACCGGCAAACCTCGGAACAATGTGAGCAAGTTTATCCGGGTCGGGTACAATTTCGCCGGTTAAATCGGTATGCATCTGTAATTTTTTTGAACCGACTTTATCAAGTTTAATTCCGAGTTCGTTAATTTCGGTATCGGAAAGAGCTACAAGTTCTTCTTCGGTATGTTCTTCTCCTGCTTCTTCGGTATGCCCGGCTTCTTCCAAATGAACATCTTCACTACTTTTACCAAAAAATGTCACCGCCGCAAGGGTTAGAACTACTCCAACAGCTATACCAATAATTAAGAATATATATTTATTTTTCTTTTCCATTTCGTTAATCCCTTAATTTATTTCCTTTGCAATTAGTCCTTCAATTTCGATTTGAGTTGAATGAATTTGCCCGATAATATTCAGATACTGATTCTGAAGCTCAAACAATGTTCTTTCGGCATCCAGCACGTCAATAATGGCAAATCTTCCTACAAGATTTCCTTCTTTAATTATTTGGAAAGCGTCTTCCGCTTCCGGGATTGACTCGCTGTTTAACTGAGCAGCGGTCTCTATTAATGTGTTCAACCTTTTATAAAGAACATTTAACTGCAGAGTTAATCTGTTTTTAACAGAAAAGTATTCTCTTTGCTTTTGATCTACGCGAATTTTTGCTTCCTGAATTGCGCCTTGATTTCTATCAAAGATAAGAAGCGGTATCGATGCTCCGACCAAAAATGTGTTGGCTTTTGCGTCATTTAATCTTTTGAATCCAACGCTTATTGTTAAATCGGGGACTGCCTTCGATTCTTCGAGATTTACAATTGCGGTTTGTTTGTCATACTCACTTTCATATCTCTTGAGTTTCGGGTTATTCGTCAACTGGTTTAAGAGTGAGTCGTAACTCGGAACATCAACTGGGTATTCAAGTTCGCCAATGAGTTCGTCTATAGTTAAATCCGGCTGATAAATCAGCGAGAGCAGCTCCGATTTGTAATTTTCATATTCCGATTTCAAACGGTTCAAGTCAATCCGTAGAGAGTTTAGAATTATCTTAGCCCTGGATACCTCAGCCGGAGAAATTTTCCCGGCATCAACCCGTTTCTGCAGATTTACAACAAACTCTTTCGATACTTTTATAAGTTCTTCGTTTTTTTCAATCAGAAGCTGTACGGCTAAAGCTTGTTGAAAAGCTTTTCTTATATCCGTAATAATTTCTATTCTCTTTGTTTCATAATCCCATTCAGCCAGCGAGATGTTCGTTTCGGCAACTTTAACCCGTTTACTTATTTTACCGGCAAGTAAAATATCCTGGCTCAAGACCGCTGTTATTTCACTGTTGTCGAAACCGTTGAAGTCTTTACTTCCTAATATATTTTCGGCTTCAACTTCAAACTCGGGATTAGGCATTAAACCGCTCTGCAGCTTTGCCGCTTTAAGCGCATCTATTTCATAGCGTAAAGTTTTCAGTTCGGGATTATTCTGAACCGCTAATGAAACTGCTTTTTCAATAGTTAATTCACCGTTTGTTTGTCCGACTGTAGATAAAGACAGAAGACTAAACAGAACGAATACTATACACATTACTCTGTGCATAAAAACTCCTTTAGTTTTTACTCTAATAATTTTTTAGAATGTTTTTAGGTTAAATAAAGCTTATGGTTAGCATCAAATGATGAGTGATACTGTAGTGTAATTCTCTAAGGTTTGATCTATTAATTGATAAAAATTATTTGAATAGAATTTGTCTTTATTGTTATAAGTTTCTATTGGTATAAAAGCAAAGGTAGTAATGTAAGTGGATAATACAATTTTACTTTTGGGGAGAAACTGCTCTTCTTCAAAGCAGTTTTCTTCTAAAGATACATCTTCGCAACATTGTTGTTTTATTTCTACACCATCGGTCTGATCAAAATAATTTACGTTATTACATTCGGTACAGTCATCTACTTTTTCTATTGCTATATGACCATCACTGCCTGTGCATAAAACATACTCGGACATCAAGTTGTGAGCAAATGTCAGATGACTGATGAATATCAACAATAAAAGTATGTGAGTTACTTTATTTAGAAAATTGTAATTCATTTCTCTTCAGTATGTTCTTTAATTTTTTCAATCGCATCATTGATATGTTTATCGTCAATGGAATAAAAAACCATTTTACCATCTTTTCTATATTTAACTAATCTCGCATTTCTTAATAATCTTAATTGATGCGAAACAGTTGAAACATTTGAGTCCACCGCCGCTGCAAGATCGCAAACACAAAGTTCGCTGTTAATAAGTGATAGAACAATTTTCAAACGAGTTGGTTCCCCAAGTAATTTGAAAATTTCCGCCATCTCGAGAACTTGATCAGTATCGGCAATTTTCTTTTGGGCTTGCGCGACTTTCTTTTCATCAACAATTTCAACTTCGCAAACCGG
>JAIOIM010000554.1 GCA_019912505.1 Ignavibacteriaceae bacterium | reverse complement strand
TATCTGCCATATTATCCTACCGCTTCTACTCGTCTAATTTTCGGAACCTCTCTCATCAAAGCTCTTTCAATTCCCGCCCTTAGTGTCATCTTATTTAGCGGGCAAACACTACACTCGCCGAGGAACTTCACCGTTACAATTCCATCATCGGTTATTTCAACAAGCTCTACATCGCCATCATCAGCCTGCAGAAAAGGACGTATTGTATTTAGAGCTAAAATAATTTTTTCTTTCATAACGGTGGAAAGTTAATGTTTACAAAAATTAATTGCTACTACTTTTATTAGTATTAAAAAAATAATTTAAAACTGCAAAATCTTTACTGGTTGAGATGCTGAATTTGGTTAGTAAAAATTTACGGCTAACACTATAAAAATAGATATGTGTCAGCCGCAAAAAGAAAGCGAAAGAATTAGACGGGCTAATCATCGCTTAAAATAATTTCCACGTTGTTGTCATTAAGGTTACGCAAATTTATTTCAGTTGCTACCTGGCGGGCAATATTCTGCATGGTTTTTGCATAATCAGTATCAGGGTTGTCAAAAGCCATTGGGGTACCGCTATCGCCTCCTATTCTTATACGGGAGTCAATCGGGATGCCGCCAAGAAAAGGAACTTCTAATTCTTCGGCAAGCTTGCTTCCGCCGCCAATGCCGAAGATATCGTACTTTTTGCCAGTGTCGGGCGCAATAAAATAACTCATGTTCTCCACAATACCGAGCACAGGTACGTTAACGCGGTTGAACATTTTTAGTCCTTTCCTTGCATCAACTAAGGAAACTTCCTGCGGGGTTGTAACTATTACAGCGCCTGTAAGAGGTATTGTCTGTACTAATGTTAATTGAATATCGCCGGTACCCGGAGGTAAGTCAAATATTAGATAATCTAATTCTTCCCATTCAACATCCGTCATAAATTGTTTAACGGCGCCGCTTGCCATAGGTCCGCGCCAGATTACCGGGTTGTTGTCGTCAACCAAAAAACCGATTGACATAAGTTTTACGCCATAATTTTCGAGCGGAATCATCTTTGCTGATTTCGGGTGCTGGTAAATTTTTGGTTTTTCGTTTACCCCCAACATCAAAGGAATACTTGGACCATAAATATCCGCATCAATCAAACCGACTTTTGCGCCATCGCGTGCAAGCGCAACGGCAAGATTAACAGCCACAGTGCTTTTACCAACGCCGCCTTTGCCGCTTGCAACTGCAATAGTATTTTTAACTCCGGGTAAAAGCTGTTCTTTTTTTGCATCTTTGTGCGAAGTTACTTTTGTCTCGATGTTTACAGTTACGTTTTCGGAAATACCTAAATTAGTTTGTAAGCTCTCTGCAAATTTACTTTTTAACTCATCGGTAACTGCCGCCGGGGGAACCGGTAAAACAACGTCCACTGTTACGTTTTTGTCTTTTACATCAATATTTTTTATCGAGTTTAAAGTTAGGAGATTTACGTTTAAGTTTTTATCGTTGATTTTCTTAAATGCGTTTAACGCACCGCTTTTTGTTATGTTTGTCATTATTATCCTACGTTAGATTTAATAGAGTCTGTTTGAT
>JAIOIM010000553.1 GCA_019912505.1 Ignavibacteriaceae bacterium | reverse complement strand
GATAGGCATCAACAAAAAATAATTTTAATATTATAACAAATATTAAAGCCGTAAAAAGATATATAACTTTTTTTATTATACGGTTAAACAAGGAAGGCTCCTTTGCAACAGGAGCCTTCACTTCGATATTAATATTATTTTTCTTTTTCAATTTATTCGTCAATTTGAAGCACGGCGAGAAAAGCCTCCTGCGGTATTTCAACATTACCAACCTGCTTCATCCGTTTTTTACCTTCTTTTTGTTTTTCAAGAAGTTTTCTTTTTCTCGATATATCGCCGCCGTAACATTTAGCAATAACATTTTTTCGTAAAGCTTTTACAACTGATTTTGATATTACCTTTGTACCTATAGCTGCTTGAATGCTTATTTCAAACATCTGCCGAGGTATTAATTCTTTTAACTTGCTGCTTACTTTTCTTCCCCAGTCATACGATTTATCGCGGTGTACAATCATTGAAAGCGCATCAACAGGTTCGCCATTCAGTAAAATATCAAGTTTAACAAGATCCGACTCACGGTAGCCGATATACTCATAATCAAACGATGCGTAACCGCGTGTTGTTGATTTTAACTTATCATAAAAATCAAAAATTATTTCGCTCAAAGGAAACTCAAATTGTATATCCGCGCGTGTCGGGTCGATGTATGTTGTGTTTTTGTACGTGCCCCGTTTATCCATTGAGAGTTTCATTATGTTGCCCACGTATTCGCTCGGACAAACAATCTGTGCTTTTATATACGGTTCTTCAACATAATCTACATCGCCTACCGAAGGCATGGTGGCGGGGTTATCAACTACAAGTCTCTCGCCATTCTTTTTATAAACATAATACTCAACGTTCGGCAGAGTGGTAATAATGTTCTGGTTATACTCGCGGTCTAATCTTTCCTGCACAATTTCCATATGAAGCAAACCGAGGAATCCGCAGCGGAAACCGAAACCAAGTGCTGCCGAAGTTTCCGGCTGGTAAACAAGCGCGGAATCATTTAACCTGAATTTTTCAAGTGCATCGCGCAAATCTTCAAATGCGTCTGAGTCTGTGGGATACAATCCGCTGTACACCATCGGTTTAACTTCTTTGTAACCGGGCAGTGGTTTATCGGCACCGTTTTTTGCGTGTACTACCGTCTCGCCGACTTTTGCATCGTGAACATCTTTTATTCCGGCAATTAAGTATCCGACATTTCCGGCTTCGAGTGTATCGGTTTTAATTTTCTTTAAACCAAGTATCCCTATTTCCTCGGCAACAAATTCTTTTCCGAGCACAAAAAACTTTATCTTGTCGTTTGTTTTTAATGAACCGTTAAAAACTCTTATATACGCAATTGCGCCCCTGTACGCATCGAATTTAGAATCAAAGATTAATGCCTGCAACGGTGCTTCAGTTTCCCCTTTTGGGGGATGAATTTTGTTTACAATTGTTTCAAGCAGTTCGTGAATGCCAAGCTTTGCCTTTGCGCTGACGAGTAGGATGTCATCCTCTTCACAGCCGATTAAATCAATAATCTGTCCCCTTACTTTATCAACTTCGGCGCTCGGCAAATCTATTTTATTTATAACCGGTATAATTTCCAACCCAGCTTCGATGGCAAGGTAAAGGTTGCTTATTGTCTGCGCTTCAACACCTTGTGCAGCGTCTACAACAAGTATGGCGCCTTCGCATGCCGCGAGGGAGCGCGAAACCTCATAACTAAAATCTACGTGTCCGGGTGTATCTATTAAATTCAGTATATAATTTTTATTATCCGAAGCTTTATATTTCATCTGGATTGCGTGCGATTTTATTGTAATACCGCGTTCGCGTTCCAATTCAAGATCGTCAAGCACCTGCGCTTTTGACTCACGCTGGGAAACTGTTCCTGTTGTTTCGAGCAAGCAATCAGCTATTGTCGATTTACCATGATCGATATGCGCTACTATGCAAAAATTTCTAATATTGTCCATATACTCTTAAAAAATGAGTTGCAAATATAAAGATAGGGGGAGACTATTAAAAGGTATCGTTTTTTCAAACAGCAGTATGGTTATCTCGTTTTTCGAGTTCATCAAGTATTATACCTTCGCGCAGCGCAGAGGTAGATATTTTCATTTGTTGGATGTTAAACAACTCAAACGATTTTTGAAGAACTAATATTCCCGCAGCTATTATATCCGCTCTTTTTTCCTCAAGTCCGTTTATTTCCAATCTCTCTTCTAATTTTTTTTTAGAGAAGATAAGATCCACAACTTCGTTTAACTGATCGTACGAAAATATAAACCCGTTTAGATTTTTTCGCTGCGGCATGTGATAATGCGCTATTATTAATTTAGCCGCCGCCTGTATTGTACCGGAACTACCGGAGACTAAATTAAAATTGCAATTTATATTTATAGGTGATGACTTTATTTGTTCCTCGATATAATTTGAACAGTCGCGTGTTCTTTCATCGGTTATCACGAAGTCGGGAAAATATTTTTTTGTAAGCCTTACAGCCCCAATTTTTACACTCTCGGCAAACTCAAACTTATCTTTTGTACCAAGCGAATACTCTGAACTTCCGCCCCCGATATCTATGTTAAGAAGTTTTTCATCGTGCAGTTTTAGACCATGCCGCACGCCTTTAAAAATAAGCACCGCTTCCTCATGCCCTTCAATGGTTTGAACATAAACGCCGGTGTGTTTATAAATTTGTCTTACATATTCGGGTCGGTTATCCGCCTCGCGCACGGCGCTGGTTGCTTTTGCTTTTAGTTCGGTATTATAAAGGGAAGATATCTTTTTGAAATTTTTTAATATTTCAATCGAACATTCAAGTTCTTCATTCGAGATAAACGACAAATCCTCTCCCATGTGGGCTGCAAGCCTAATTTGTTTTCTTTCCTTATCAACAACTTTAAATCCTGTTCCGTCGTTTTTTACTCTTGCCACAATCATGTGAAAAGAATTTGTTCCCATATCTACAGCGGCAATAAAATCAGCCACTAAAGTTTATTGTCTTTTTGTTTTTTGAAAGAAACGTTTCGCAGATGTCATACACGTCCTGAACCGTCACATCGTCTATTAATTCAGAACGGCGGGCAAATAATTTATTGCTGCCTATCGGTGCCCAGCAAAACGGATTTGTTGGTCCAAAGATAGATGCCTGCGGAGTATTTGTAGAACCGGCAACGTGCATAATACCAGTATCGTTTGTAACAAATAAATCGGAAAGCGAGATTAACGCTGCAACCTCCGGTATGGTTCTATTCATAAATGTGTGAACTTTACCTTCATAATTTTTTAAAACATACGTAATTTCTTCTTTATCGCTTCGGCTGCCAGTTAAATAAAATTCGGCTTTGTAATCATCATGCAGGCGTTTCATAAGGGTAACATATTTAATAAGCGACCAGCAGTTAGGCGCTTTACCCGCACCCACATGTAAGCCAATTAAGGGATGACCGGGGCGGTATTTTATTTCGGTCAAAAATTCTTTTGCGGAGGTTATATCATTTTCATCGAAAGTGATTTCTGAAAAATAATTATTTGTTGTTATTCCAAAAGGACGGACAATATCAAGACTCCGCTCGCTTACGTTCGAGTCGGGGTGCATCCGCCAGTCGAGCGCGATACGGCGGTGAAAGAAGTAGGCGCTCTGGCTTACTTTGCCGTCAAGTTGTTTCGCGCCTATTTTTATTTTTGCGTTTGCAAACCCCGCTATCAAGTTGCTTGTAAAAGAAATAGAAACAACTACCGGAACGATGGCAACATCGTATTTTTCTTTCAGCAGTTTCCAAAATTTCCAAACGTAAAAAGGGTTGTAAAGCTTTTTTTTATTGAAGACAAAAAGACGATCGATAAATTTGTTTTTTACAAGTCCGGGATAATTTATCGGGCTAAGCACCAAAGTTACATTACTCTCCGGGTAAGTTTCCTTTATTGCTCTGAACAATGAAACCCCGGCAAGCAAATCGCCAAGCTGGTTATGCTGTCTTACAATTAAAAATTTTTTTGGTGTGCCAAGCTCTAAGCTGTGGCTTTCTTTTACTTCAAACAATCGCCGAAAAAAAGTATTTACAAAATTTGAAAAAATATTCTTCCTGCTCATCGTTTACTTTTGATCTTCCTTTTTATCTTCATCAATTACTGTAAATTTGGCTTCTTCTATGTTTTCAAATTTACTTTTAGGTCGCCGATTATAATTTACATTACCGGCGGTGGTTTGTTTCGATTTACTTGTAAACAATTTGCGAAGCAGCTTTATTATAAAATAAAACAGATAAGCGTAGAGTGCGAAATAAAACAGTTTAATCATTCGAACTTTCTCGATTCAGGTTTAAAATACTCAATTATTCCCCTGTCCTCCCTGAATATCTGCCGGAACAGCTCTTCAAAATCTTCACCACTTTTTACAAAATCTATTTCGCTGCCGTTTACAATAAGCAGCGGTGTTGAGCTATACCTAAAGAAAAAATGGTTGTAGGCTTCGCTAAGTTCCTCAATATAGCTGCGCGTTAAGTTACGTTCAATTTTGCGACTTCGTTTTTTTATATTAAACATCAGCCTCTCAACACTGCTTTGAAGATACACAACAAGATCGGGTTTACGAAGCGAGCGGTTTAACAACGGGAAAATACTCTCATATAATTTTAGCTCTTCACCGCTAAGGTTGAGGTATGCAAATATCCTGTCTTTTTCAAAAATGTAATCGCAGACAATATAATCACGAAAAAGATTTTCCTGCGCCAATGCTTCCTGCTGTTTGTACCGGTTTATCAAAAAAAACATCTGCGTCTGAAACGCAAATCCCTTGCGGTCGCCGTAAAACTTTTCAAGAAAAGGATTCGTTTCGAACTGTTCCATCAAAAGTTCGGCGCTTAACTTATCTTTTATTTTTTTTGCAAGTGTAGATTTACCAGCCCCTATTACGCCTTCAATGGCTATATATTTTATTTCAGAATTTTGTTCCAAATTAAACTCCGGGTAATTATAATATTTTACCGCTAACTTTTTTTAGAATGTTACCGTTGCCGGCTTCTACTAATAGTGCCGATATACTTTTGCGCGAAACAGGATGAATGAATTCTCCATCAATATCTGCGAGCGGCAGCAGCACAAAATCTCTCAATTCAATTTCTTTATGCGGTACGGTTAACTCTTCATCGGAAGAAATCAAATCATCATAAAAAAGAATGTCGATATCAATCTCGCGCTGTCCCCAGCGTTCAGAACTGGTACGACCGTTTTTTATTTCTAATTCTTTTATAAATAAAAGCAGTTCCTTAGGGCTTAAACTTGTTTTTATAAATGCGGCGGTATTATAAAAATTTTGCTGTTTAATATTTCCGTAAGGTTTTGTCTCGTAAACACCTCCGGTTTTTTTAACATTGCAGTCCGGGTGTTTATTTATTTCATTCAGCGCGTTTTATAAAACTTAATCTATCGCCTTTGTTAGAACCGAGGGCAATATAAACTGAATGAATTATAATTTCACCTCTGCCGAAGCAAGTTCTATATTATGTTTTTCGCGTTCCCGTTCATCCCGTGTTTTTATAACTTCTACTTCAACACAATCAACTACGCCGCCGAGCGGGGGGTTTTGTTTTATAACCCTTACCGAAAGTTTTTGAATATTTCCGAAACGGTCAAGCAGTTCATCAGCAATAAGAACAGCAAGGGTTTCAATTAAGTGGTATTTTTTTTCGAGCGCAAGTTGGTTGATGCACTTATAAACATTTTCGTAATTTATCGTTCGTGTAAGGCTGTCTTCTTTTGCTGCTGCCGTAAAGTCAGTATACATATCCACATCGGCTTCAAACCTGCCGCCAACGCTCTGCTCCTGACTTAAAACACCGTGATAACCGTAAAATACTGCTTTTTTTATTCTAATTATATTTAACATATTTTCCTAAACCAACCGGGTCTACACTGCCGGTTCTTTTATAATTTCTTCAGTCTTAAGTTTTTTAATTCCCCTGAAATTGGCTGTTAAAATACCTGCCAATACAAATAAACATCCAATAAAATCATACAAAGATAGCTGTTCGCTGTAAAAGAGCCAACCCGCAATTAATGCCACAATCGGCGTTATAAAACCGGTCAGTGAAAGAATAACAATATTTATCCTTTTCATAAGCCAATAGTAGGATGTAAAAGTAACAACACTGCCGAAAAATCCAAGATATAAAACAGACCATACCGCGGTATAGTTAAACTGAAGTTTTGAAGAATCTTCAAAAATAATTGCGGATAAAAGCATAACAACCGCTCCTATAATCATCGGAAAAAGATTCATCGAAAGCGAGTGTAAATACCCCCCGTGTTTTTTTATCATCACTGCCATTGCCGCCTGCAATATACCGGAAAGTACTACGGCAAACATTCCCACCAAATAGAGAGAAAGATTACCGCCAAGATCATCCGAAAAAATTATTAATATGCCCGCAAAGCCAAGAACCATACCAGTTAGTTTGTAAATACCAATATGTTCGTTCGGGATAAAAATGAATGAAAACAAAGCTACAAAAAATGGAAATACGCCAAACAATACCGAGGCAAGACCCGACGGAACAAACTGCTCTGCCCAGTAAACCAACCCGAAAGGAATTGCGAAAGAAAATATTCCCTGCAAAAGATACAGCTTTATCGAAAGAGTATCTTTTTGAATTTTTATTCCCCTCGCCATCATTAATAGGTAAATAAAAAAAGCGGCTATAAAAAAGCGGAACGAGGCTGAATAAAATGGTGTAAGCGATTCGAGACTTGCACGTATTGCAAGCCAGGTTGTACCCCATATAATACAAATTAAAATATAAACCGAGGCGATGCCCGCTTTGTTACTCAGCATGGTTTTCTTTCATAGCTATTACTCCGAGAGCGCGACCGGATTTCGGTCCGTGCTGCCGGTATGAGTGAAGAAGATAATCAACCTCGTATGTGCATAAATTCGATTTTTGAATGTTGCCCATTGGTATACCGAAATTTTTTAGCATATCCATATTTGCACCGGCAACATCGAGTA
>JAIOIM010000552.1 GCA_019912505.1 Ignavibacteriaceae bacterium | reverse complement strand
CGACCAGACTCATAGATGATATAAAACTTAATTTGTCTATTTTTACAACCGGATTATTTCTTATAATAATTCTTCCATTTTTTTTAACCATTCCTTAAGGGTGCTTGCTTTGGAATGGGCTCCTATACTAAAAGGGAATTTAAATAATTCATTATTACCTCATAAATATTGTTGCATACTGGATATGCAAATGCTGTTATTATAAATTTTAGGAAAATAAGTGAAGAAGAAAATATTGATAATAGAAGACAACTTCGAAACACAACTTATCTTTAAAATATACCTGCGGGAAATTTACGACATTAAAATTTCGGATAATGCCACGGATGGCTTGGAGGAAATTAAAAATAATAATTTTGATTTGCTCATTCTCGATGTTAATCTGCCTGGAAAGCTTGATGGAAATGATGTGCTTCGCATCGTAAAGAAAGAGTTGAAAGTGGATCTTCGTGTTATTGTTGTTACTGCTTTTGCCATGAAGGGAGACATGGAAAAATTTTTAGCGCAAGGGGCTGATGATTATATTGCTAAACCAGTAGAAAAAGCTTACCTCATGAAAAGAATTGACGCTCAACTTTCAGAAGGGTAAAAAAGCAATAGTTAATTTGTGGTTTTTCTTTTGCAAAGTAATTTTTATCTTTGAACAATATTATTATTTAGATATAGATGAAAAACCTTAAAACTATTATTCTTTTTCTGCTTGCATGCACATTCTCAATCAACTGTTTTGCCCTCCCGCCAAATTCCGTATACATTCGGGCTAATCAGGTTGGCTATTTGCCGGGTGAATTAAAGTCAGCAATAATTTTTTCGGAATCACCACTACAGATTAATGAATTTAAAGTTTTATCTTTTCCAGACAATAAAATTGTTTTTTCAGGGTTTTTAACAGATTCCGTTTCTTCATTCGACAAGTTCAAGTTTTGCAGAAGTGCCGATTTTACCAAACTAAATAAAAGCGGTAAATATTTTTTACGATATAACGGATTTGATTCTTATCCTTTCACAATAGGCAGTGATGTTTATAAAGGTGTTGCAGATTCACTTTTAATGTTTTTTCAGGTTCAGAGATGCGGACCTACAAATCCATTTCTTCATAAAGTTTGTCATCTTCAAGATGCTACCGAAGTTGTAGGCTATTCTACAAATAAACAGGTTGATGTAACCGGCGGTTGGCACGATGCTGGCGACTACATCAAATTTTTATCAACCACTGCGTATGCCACTTACATGATGTTGTTTGCTTACGAGTTTGATAATAATAAATTTAGTTTTGATGGAAATAAAAATAGTGTGCCTGATATTCTGGAAGAAGCTCGTGTCGGGCTCGATTGGATGTTGCGATGTAATTTTAAAGACCATTTGCTAATTACACAGGTTCAAAACATGCAAGACCACAACGAAGGTTTTCGCCTGCCTTCGGATGATTCGCTAACGTATAACCGCCCTGCATACGTTGGCATGGGAAAAAACCAGGCAGGTTTATTTACTGCAGCTATGGCGTTAGCATCTAGGATATGGCGCTCAAAATTTCATGATTATGAATTTGCAGGCAAATGTTTAAAAGCTGCTGAGGTGGTTTACAATAAAAGAAATCAGATGCCTAAACTCGATACAGTCCAGTCCGGAATGTACCAAGATGTTAGCTATTTGGGAAAATTAGCACTTGGTGCTGTTGAACTATTTATGACAAAAAAAGATCGGCGGTATTTAGTCGATGCGGAAATTTATGCCGATAGCGCAAAATCAGATTATTGGTGGAGTTGGGGA
>JAIOIM010000551.1 GCA_019912505.1 Ignavibacteriaceae bacterium | reverse complement strand
ATTCTGCCCCACTTGCCTGTTATTTGAATAACCGAAGAAAGGCGTTATAAAAATCTGCGGATGAGGTTTGTACTGTGGTTGAATAGTTAGGTCGGAGTTTGATGCAGCATTAATTTCTATCCGCCGATTATTGGAATAAATGTTACTGTGTACGCCGAGACCGATATTAATCTCCGGTGAAAAATTATAACCGGAAGTGAATGAAAATCTCTGTTCATCCCGCTGGCTGCGATCGGTAGATTTTATTACGGTTGAATTGTAATTTTCTCCAAGCGTAAAAAACACATTATCAAGTTTTTGTTGAACAAATAAGAAAGTGTTGAGTGAGTATGTATTCAACTGTTTATCGAAACGGGAGTTTAGCTTGTTAAAGGTATTATCGGTAAGCACATACTCCAGGCTGTCGCTTCGGGTTTGTGCCGAAACAGAAACAACAAGTAAGATAAATATGAAAGTTAAATTAATCTTCAATAGATTATCAAAATTTAATCATGTTAAAATTTAAGTTTTCGTTTCTGCAATTTACTAATATCCAGAATATGCTCTCAAAATAATTCCGGTTTTATTTTCTACTGAAAATCTTATCACTTCAAAAATATTTAGAATAGCCATCAATAGAAAGCAAAAATATCTTCATTCAATTATTTAAATGGTGTTTTTTGGCAGCATTCTTTAAATTGACAAAGAAAGATATTTTGGATAACTTTGAACTTAAAAATTGAGAAAAGAAAACCATGATTGAATCGTATATACCTATTTTTATAGTTATTGGATTCGCTTTAATTTTTGCAATTGGAGTGATGTTATCCTCAACGGCATTCGGTCCACAAAGACCAAACCGTGAAAAATCATCAACCTACGAAAGCGGAATGAAACCTGTTGGTACTGCCCACGAAAGAATGTCGATAAAATATTATATGGTTGCCATGCTCTTTATTATTTTTGATATCGAAGTAATCTTCGTTTATCCCTGGGCGGTGGAGTTTAAAAAATTATTCGGACAGAATGGAGCCTCCGCTTTTTATCCAATGCTTGTATTTTTAATAGTGTTGGAATTGGGATATTTGTATGTTTATAAGAAAGGCGGCTTTAAGTGGGATTAGAAGCTAAACTAAAACAAGATGGATTTTTTACAACCAAGTTAGATGCAATAGTTGCATGGTCGCGCAAGAACTCGGTATGGCCTATGCCCATGGGTATTTCGTGCTGTGCAATCGAAATGATGGCGGTCGGCGATCCGAAATATGATATTGCACGTTTTGGTTCGGAAGTAATGCGTTTTACACCGCGCCAGTGCGATTTGATGATTGTTGCAGGAACTGTAACCTACAAAATGTCGCACGTGGTAAAGAAAATTTACGACCAGATGCCTGATCCAAAGTGGGTTATTGCAATGGGTGCGTGCACTTCTTCGGGCGGAATGTACCGCTCATATCCGGTTGTGCAGGGCATCGACCAGTTTTTGCCAGTTGATATTTATCTTGCTGGCTGCCCGCCGCGCCCCGATAATCTCCTAAATGCTTTGATACAAATTCAAGAAAAAATAGGAAGAACAAAGGCGTCCGATTTCCAGGACAAACCATTTCAGGAATTAAATACAATTCAAAACTCATGAGTATGAACTTCAAAGAAATTATTCCGCAAAAGCTTAAAGAAAAATTTGAGGGAATCGAAATAGAGGTTAGCGATTTTCGCGATGATTTAACTCTTAAGTTTGATAAGAAATTTATTTTAAACGCGGCTCAGTTTTTAAGAGACGATAACGATCTTCAATTTAATTTTTGCGAAGATGTTACGGCTATTGACTGGGCAAAACGAAAAAACAGATTTACCGTTGTTTATCATATTTTTTCGATGAAGCACAATTTCCGCCTTCGTTTAAAATGCGATGTGGATGAATCGGAATTAACGATTGATACAGTTTCATCGGTTTGGAAAACAGCAAACTGGTTGGAACGGGAAACCTACGATATGTATGGCGTAAAGTTTAATAACCATCCCGATTTAAGAAGAATGTATATGCCTGAAGAGTTTGAGTATCATCCTTTACGCAAAGATTTCCCTTTGATGGGCATACCGGGCTCACTTTCATTGCCGGAGAAATAAAGAGATTTTATGGAAAGAATACGATCTGTTGACGAATCACATCCGAAAATAATTCAAGCACTGCTTGACGCTGAAACAAATTTAGCAATTGGAGATGCTCTTGAACATGAGATGATATTAAACATGGGTCCGCAGCACCCTGCCACACACGGTGTATTGCGCCTTGTACTTCGCCTTAATGGCGAAACTGTTATGGCGTGTGTACCGGAGTTAGGTTATTTACACCGCGGTTATGAAAAGATGGCAGAGAACATGAGCTATTATGAGTTCATACCTCATACCGATCGGCTTGATTATATTTCTCCTTTGTCTAACAATGTTGCCTGGGTTTTAGCCGTTGAAAAACTTGTAGGCATCGAAGCTCCACCTAGGGCACAGTACATCAGAATGATGGTTGCCGAGTTTGCCCGTATTGCTTCACATCTGGTGGCTATCGGCGCTCTGGCTATGGACGTTGGTGCTTTAACCATTTTTTTATGGACACTAAGAGAACGTGAAAAAATATTAGATATATGGGACATACTTTGCGGTGCACGTTTTACAAATAGTTACACGCGTATAGGCGGTGTGGCTAACGATGCACAACCCGAGGCACTTGCAAAAGCAAGATGGTTTATCGATCAGTACAACGATAATATTGATGAAGTTGAAAAATTAATTAACACAAATCGTATTTTTATTGAACGTATGGATGGCGTTGGCGTAATATCAAGAGAAGATGCGATACAAATTGGGTTTACCGGACCGAATTTAAGAGCAAGCGGCGAACCATTTGATTTACGTAGGGCAACCCCGTATATGTTTTATAATGAAATGGATTTTAATATACCCACATTCACCG
>JAIOIM010000550.1 GCA_019912505.1 Ignavibacteriaceae bacterium | reverse complement strand
CATTCGTATTTGCGTAAAGAGAAAAATTTTTATGATATTAAAAAATTCAAAGTTATATCTTGCCGGTCATAGAGGTATGGTTGGTTCAGCTATATACCGCAACTTGACAGCAAACGGCTATGGAAAGATTCTTGTAAAAGAATTAGAAGAACTCAACCTTACTCGACAGGCGGATGTAGAAAAATTTTTTGAAAATGAAAAACCTGATGCAGTTATTATCGCTGCTGCAAAAGTGGGCGGTATACTTGCAAACAATACTTACCGCGCCGAGTTTATTTATGATAATATTATGATACAAAATAATATTATCCATTCTGCATATAAAAACGGCGTAAAAAAAATAGTATTTCTCGGCAGCTCATGTATTTATCCAAAACTTGCGCCCCAGCCGTTGAAGGAAGAATATTTGCTGTCGGGTTATCTTGAGTACACAAATGAACCGTATGCAATTGCAAAAATTGCTGGAATAAAAATGTGCGAAAGTTATTATTGGCAGTACGGCTGCAATTTTATTTCGGCAATGCCGACGAACTTGTTTGGACCGTATGATAATTTTAATCTTGAGACATCGCACGTTTTACCTGCCATGATTCGGAAGTTTCATGAAGCAAAAACTGCAATGGAGTTGAAGAAACAGGAAACGGGAAACGGGAAACAGGAAAATGGAGACGAGATTAGCGTTACGCTTTGGGGCACCGGAACGCCCAAGCGGGAATTTTTATACGTTGAAGATTTAGCTGACGGCATACGTTTTCTGCTTGAGAATGTTGATGCAAAAGATTTATACGAAAATGGTATTTCCCAAATTAACATCGGTACGGGTGAAGATTTAACAATTAAAGAACTCGCAGATTTAATAGCAGAAGTTGTAGGCTACAAAGGAGATGTTAAATACGACTCCTCAAAACCAGACGGCACCCCGCGCAAACTAATGGATGTCTCACGTATTCATCAGCTCGGGTGGAAGCATAAAACATCGCTTAAAGAAGGAATTGAAAAAGCGTATAAATTTTTTGTGGAAAGCAACCAAAAAAAAGTTGAAAGTTGAAAGTTAAAAGGTTAAAGTAGAAAGTAAATTTGTGATGCAAAATGATCTTATAGAAAGGTTATTTTGGTTTGCGGTAAGAACGATTAAGTATTCAAAATTATTACCTAATTTGCCTGAATACTCAGTTATAAAATATCAGTTAAGCAAATCTGCAACATCATCTGGGGCTAATTATGAAGAAGCGCAAGCAGCTTCGAGTAGAGCAGATTTTAAAAATAAAGTCTATATTGCATTGAAGGAAATGAGGGAATCTAATTATTGGCTTCGGATAATAAAAGAGCTAATAATTAGCCAATCCGAAGAATTAGAGATACTCCTTGCATTCATGATAATTTAATGAAAGAAACATTTTTAAGGAACAACATGTCAAAGATTGCATTAATCACCGGTATTACCGGACAGGACGGGAGTTATTTAACCGAAATACTCCTTGAAAAAGGATACGAAGTTCACGGGATAATTCGCCGCAGCAGTTCGTTTAACACACAGCGAATTGATCATCTTTATGCGAACAAAAAACTGCTGGATAAAAGATTATTTTTACATTACGGCGATGTGGTTGATACAAGTAATTTAAATCGCTTACTGGAAAAAATTCAGCCTGACGAAATTTATAACCTAGCAGCACAAAGTCATGTAAAAGTTTCTTTTGAAGTCCCCGATTATACCGCGCAGGTTGATGCACTCGGTACATTAAGATTTTTAGATGCCATTCGCGAAACCGGTCTTAAAAAAGTTAAGTTTTACCAGGCATCCACAAGCGAACTTTACGGTAAAGTACAGGAGGTTCCGCAAACCGAGAAAACTCCTTTTTACCCGCGCTCGCCTTACGGTGTAGCAAAACTTTATGGTTATTGGATAATAGTAAATTATCGCGAGGCATATAACTTATTTGCATGCAACGGAATTTTATTCAACCACGAATCGCCCAGAAGAGGCGAAACATTTGTAACAAGAAAAATTACACGCGCAGCAGCAAGAATATCTGCCGGACTTCAGGACAAGTTGTCGCTCGGTAATCTCCATTCAAAAAGAGATTGGGGTTATGCCCCGGAATATTGCGAAGGTATGTGGCGCATACTTCAGCAGGATAAAGCTGAAGATTTTGTGCTTGCAACTGGAGAAACTCATACTGTAAAAGAATTTGTTGAGTTAACTTTTAAAGACCTCGGTATTGAACTTGAATGGAAAGGTAAGGGAGTTGAAGAAAAGGGAGTGATCAGTGCTATTGACTTCACAAAAGGAAATCAACTTCTTGAAAAAGATAAAAAAGAATATCGTTTTGATTTCAGCGAAAAATTAAAAGCAGGTGATGTTGTTGTTTCCGTTAATCCGGAATATTACAGACCAACGGAAGTTGACCTGCTAATTGGTGATCCTGCAAAAGCAGAAAAAATTCTCGGCTGGAAAGCGGCAACTAAATTTGAAGAGTTGGTGCATGTGATGATAAAGGCGGATCTTGATAAAGTTTTACGAAAAGGTTACTGAAAAAACAGTGAGCAATTAAAACATTTTTAGATTCAAAACCCTTTAAGGGCGGCTTTAGTCGCCCTTTTATTTTTTGGGGAAGTTGAGTTGCGGATAGATATATTCGTTACGAATTATCTATTTTGCAAAACAGGACAGCTTTGAAACGCGAACAGTTCGGCGCATTAAAAATCATTTTCTAAAATATTCGAGTGTACAAAAAAACGGAAATAACATAAAGCTATTTCCGTTTTTGTTTTAATAAAATTTGTATTAACTATTTTATTTCATCATCAACTGTATTTACAGTGCTTACAGCCACTTCATTGGGTTCATTCCGTAGCTCTGTTTCGAGTTTTTTATCTTCTGCTTTATTTTCAGAATTATCACCAATCAATTGAGATGAAACTTCTTCCTGTTTTTCCCGAACCAGTGTTTCTTCGGCAACACTTTTTTCTGCTGTTCCAGGTTCTACCACAGCGGGCTTCGTTTCTTTTTTCTCTACGTGCCACGAAGTCGCTAATTCATCCTCGGGGTAAATACAGATTAACTTTCTGCCGATAAACTTTTCAATTGCCGGTATCTGGAACGAATCGTCTTCGCTGGCAAAGCTTATAGAAATCCCGCTATTGCCAGCTCGGCCTGTTCTTCCTATTCGATGAACGTAATCTTCTGCATCTTCCGGCAAGGTGTAATTAATAACATGACTAACGCCGTCAATGTGTAAACCACGGCTTGCAACATCCGTAGCAACAAGTACGCGAATTTTACCTTCTTTAAATTCATCAAGCGTTCTTAAACGCTGGCGCTGGTCAACATCACCGCTCAACAACCGGCAGCTTATTCCGGCTCTGCTCAAATTTGCTTCGAGCAATTTTGTTTCGTCCCGTCGATTTGCAAAAATAATAACCCTCTGCAAATCTTCCTTCTCAAGAATTGTTTGAAGGAGTTTATATTTATCTGATGACGATACTATAAATACCTTCTGCTCTACGGTTTCAACGGCAATTTGATCCGGGTCTATTTCCACGTCAAAGCTGTCTTTAGTCCAACTTGCTGCAAGCCGACCAACATTTTCGTTTAAGGTTGCGCTTAATAAAAGAGTTTGTCTTTCTTCTTTGGGCGGTGTACTCCTAACAATTTTCTTAACATCCGGAATAAAACCCATATCTAACATTCTATCTGCTTCATCAATAACAAGTATTTCAACTTTATTTAATTTAATATCGCCCTTGCTTTTGAAATCGAGAAGTCGCCCGGGTGTAGCAACAAGTATGTCAACTTTGCCGCGGGAAAGTTTTGCTTTTTGTTTCCTGTAATCCATCCCTCCAAAAACCGCTAAGGTATAAAGTTTTGTATACTTCGAAAGTAGACGCGAATCTCTTTCAATTTGAATTACAAGCTCGCGTGTTGGTGCAATAATTAAAACTCTCGGAACGCCTGGCTGCATTCTTTCAACAGGTTTATTGTTTATAAGATGTGCAATGGCTGTAATTAAAAAAGCGGCTGTTTTACCCGTGCCCGTTTGAGCTTTGCCAGTTGCATCTTTTCCCCCGAGCGTTTTTTCAAGTATTTCTGCCTGAATGGGTGTGCAGTATTTAAAATTCAAATCTGATATTGCGTGCATTATTTCGGTTGGAATTTTCAAATCATGAAATCTTTTTTTCCCTTCCTCCGGTTCCACCACAAACTGAGAGATATCCCAAAATACTGTTTCTTCTTCTATTTTCTCATCGACCCGGTCAATCTCTGGCTGCTGCTGATTATCAACATCCGGTTTTCTGCGGGGAGGTCTTCGTCTTTTATTAAAAGGTTTTTTTTCAATTTCACCGGAAGAACTATTTTTGACATGCGAAGGCTTGTCTGTGCCTGTTTTAGCTCTTAGTGGTTTTTCATCATCCGGTTTTTCTCGCCGGGTTTTATCTTCAACTGGTTTTCTATGCCAAGGTTTATCGTCATTAGGTTTTGACCATCGGGGATTCTTACCCTGCGGTCTTCTCTTTTGAGGTCTTTCTTCCGATGATTGAGAGTCACTTCTCTTTTTTGTTGACGGACGACGATTTCTATTTTCAGATTGTCCCGGCAAATCGCCCCGGCGGGCTTTCTCCATCAATTCTGATTTTCGTTTTTCCCAGGAGGTGTTATTTCCCGTCGTTTTTTTTGTGACTGATTTTGTGCCGGTTATTTTGTTTAACTGCTCTTTTACTTTTGATATTATTCGTTTAAGCAATCTAATGACCTAATCTATTAATTTTAAAACAATGACCAAAAATATAAGAAAAATAGGGCAGAGATATATCCCCATAATTTTCCCCAAACAGAGTTGTTGTTAAATTGGGATTTACAAACAAAGAGTCGATATCTAAATTCTCAATAGCTTAATTAGAGACATCACTTATAAGTTTTGTAAGCTCTTTATCAATTTCTACTCCCCGGTTGCGCCCATACCATAAATGAAGTTTTTCGTACAATGCACTTTTATCAATGCCAGCTTCTTTTACTTGCTTAATTAAATCGATAGCTCCCTGTGGGCGCGGACCCCACTTAAAAAGTTGATTTCCAATTTCATCGAATGCAACAAATACGGGTATACTG
>JAIOIM010000549.1 GCA_019912505.1 Ignavibacteriaceae bacterium | reverse complement strand
GTTTTATATTTAACTGCGATGGATTAAAAGTTTCCCACCCGATAATTTCATTATGGTTTAATTCGGGCAAAACACCGGAGAACGCATGCACTTTTGAGTTCTCATTTAACTGACATTTAAAACGGTAACCAACAGCGCTTGTTAAATCGGCGGCGGAGTAAATTAATGGAACAAACCCTACAAGCTGCTCGGCATATTTGTAAGCGGCATTATTTTCAGCAGAATAATGTACACCGTTCTCTTTCCAAAGTTTTAATATTTTATCAACATAAGAAAACTGGTCTTTTATTAGTCCAATTTGCTGAATTACTTTTAGCACCGAAAAAAAACTAACGCCAAGAGCATAGCGCGGCTGATAGCCCGCTTTTACAGCAACAACCGGAATTTGTTTTTCTGCGGCGTACTTTCCGGCTTTACCTCCGGTAGTTATACAAATTATTGTGCATGCTTTTTTATAGCCTTCCTCAAGTACCGAGTTTGTTTCCTCTGTATTACCGGAATAGGTTGAGCAAATCAGCAGAGTGTTTTCATCTGCAAATGAGGGAAGATGATAACCGCGGACAACTGTAAGCGGAATTGTTAATTCATCATGCAAAAAATTTGCAATTAAATCAGCGCTTATTGCAGAGCCGCCAAGCCCTGCAATAACCATATTATTATATTTTTTATTCCCGGCAGATGAAACATCAAATTTGTTATTCCATGCAAATTCAATTTGCTCGTAGGTTTTTACAAGTACATCAAACTGGTTTTGCGGATCGTGCAGTTTTACCAAATCTTTTATAATCATATTAAAGTAAGTTTCTTGTTCTTGTTATTGAATTATCCACAAAGAATTTTTCTATCAATCCAGTAACTTCTATTTCGGTGGAACATAAAAGACAGGCTTTCGCCAATTCTTCGGCTTTTTCAAAAGAGATACTCCGGATTATTCTGGTTGCGTACAAAAGCGTTGAAGGAGAGATGCTTAACGATTCGAGTCCGAGACCAACCAGAAGAGGAATTGCAAGTGTATCTGCTGCCATCTCACCGCACAAGCTTACACCTTTATTAGCTTTTTTTGCTTCTGTTACTACATAATGTATAGTTCTTATAACTGCGGGGCTAAATTCCTGATAAAGATCCGCAACCATATCATTCCCACGGTCAACTGCTAACAGATACTGAATTAGGTCATTTGTGCCGATGCTTAGGAAGTCAACCTCTTTGGCAAAAACCTCAGCCATCACGGCAGCAGAAGGCACCTCAACCATTATTCCAACCTTCATATTGTGGTCGAAACTTATTCCCTGCTGCTTTAATTCTTTTTTACATTCTTCAATAAGTTCTTTAGATTCTTTTACTTCACTAATGGTAGAAATCATCGGAATCATAAATTGAACATTTTTATTTTCGGTGGACCGCAGCACCGCTCTAATCTGGGTTTTGAATAGAGTTTTGTTTTCAAGAAGAAGCCGAATACCTCTTAAACCAAGAAACGGGTTTGGTTCAATAAAGTCATAGTACCTAAATTTATCGCCGCCAATATCAAAGGCTCGTATAACTATAGTTTCGGGGTAAACACGCGATGCAAGTTTTAAGTATAATTTAGCCTGTTCATCTTCATCCGGAAATTCGCTCAACTCTTCAAGAACCTGTTCGGTTCTGTAAAGACCAATTCCTTTTGCGCCGCTTGTAATTACTAGATCCATTTCACCGCTTACATCAACATTGGCGCTAAGCCGTATCTCTTTTCCATCGGTTGTGGTGGAAGGTTTTCCTTTGTACTCTTCCAATCCTTTTTGAAGTTCTTTGAGTCGTTCAAGTTTTTTTTCAAAAAATGATAATTGCTGTTTATTAGGATTAACAATTATATATCCATGAAATCCATCGATTATTACAGTATCGGTTTCTTGTATTAAATGAGATGCATTATTTGCACCGACAACAGCAGGAATATTTAATGACCTCGATATAATTGCAGCGTGCGATGTTAATCCCCCATGATCGGTTACAAATGCTCTCACGTTATTACGACTGAATAAAATAGTATCCGCCGGCGTCATTGCCTCGCTAATTATTACAGCATTCTGTTTAATTGATGACTGCCATCTTCTTTTTTGAAGATTCCTGACTATCCTATATTTTATATCTTCTATATCGTGTGCGCGCTCTTTCATATAAGGTTCATGCGCGTTTATCATCAACTTTTGATATTTGGAAATTTCATCATCTACTAAAAATTCGGGAAGCCTCTTTTC
>JAIOIM010000548.1 GCA_019912505.1 Ignavibacteriaceae bacterium | reverse complement strand
CTCATTTAGAAGCCGAAGCGGCAAAAACGCATACACCCAAAATTATTTTTGTTGATAAAGACAATAAGATAAAAAAAGAAACGTAAAACTTTTTTAATTATTAAACGGTATAAATCATCATTGATTTTATCGTGTTATTTGGTTAATATTTGTTCGAACAATGAGGCTGAAAATGAAAAAAATATTCCTAATAATGATTGCCTTTTTTACGGCGGCAGGCTTTGCACAATTTAAAGACCCCGGATTTCCAACGAGCAACGTAAAAGATGGAATAATTACGCAGCCGTCAAGTTCGTTATTCGGCTTTCTCAACAGCGAAAACTTTAGTATGCATCATTCTTATTCGCTCAGTTATTCTTCATTCGGAAGCAACGGGCTTGCGCTTGGCGTTTATACAAACAGTATGAATTTTAATTTTTCAAATAATTTAGATGTACAGGTTGATGCCAGCCTTGTGCATTCACCATACTCAAGCTTTGGAAATGATGCGCAGAACAACATAAACGGAATTTACCTTTCGCGCGCTGCCTTAAATTACCGCCCGTGGGATGATGTTTATATTTCGGTTCAATACAGGCAGTTGCCGGCTTATGCTTCTCCATATGGAAGTTACTACGGGGGTTATTCTATGTTCGATAGGTTCGGCGGCGGCAATTAGTTTGAAAGATAACTATTACTTATGAGCGAGAATAAGTGAAGGATAAAAAAAAAACCGATAAACTTCCGAATGATGTAAACTTAAAAACCTCATCAGCCAATCTATTTTTAAATTCAGTAATTATACTGCTGCTGCTAATCATTAGCTTTCTATCGTATTCCCTATATTCCAAAATAAGCGGAAGCAAAACTGCCATTGAAAATACTAATACAAAAACAGCAGCCGATATCGTTCAGATGGAAGTGCTTAACGGGTGCGGCGCTGGCGGTGCGGCGGACAATTTTACATCGTATCTGCGTAATAAAAATTTTGACGTTGTGCATACCGGTAACTATATTTCTTTCGATGTTGACAACTCACTCGTAATTGATAGAACCGGCAACAGAGCAAATGCCGAAAAAGTAGCCGAAGCACTCGGTGTTAGTAATCGAAACATTATACAGCAAATAAATAACGATTATTTCCTCGATGTAACTTTTGTTATCGGCAGAGATTTTAATCAACTAAAACCAAACAAACAATAGGATTCAATTGGATTCAAAAGATTTAATAGACCAAATAGCCGAACATATTTTTTCTAAAAAGGGATTTGATGTTCATCTTTTAGACATGCGTAACCTTACCGCTATATCGGATTATTTTATAATCTGCAGTGCCGATTCCGATACACAGGTAAAGGCTATTGCCGATGAAATTGACAAAAGCTTAAGAAACCAGGGAATAAAATGCTGGCACAAAGAAGGCTATAAAGCCCTTACCTGGGTGCTTCTAGATTATGTTGACGTAATAGTACATGTATTTAAAAAAGACTCGCGCGAGTTCTACAACCTCGAAAAACTTTGGGGCGATGCGGTTATAACAGAACTTAAAGACCCGGCTCTAAAAAAAGTTGTAAAGAAAAAAACAACCCGAACAAAAAAAACTACAACAGAAAAATAAACGGCGCAGAATTGAAAAATTATTTGCTATCGCTTTTTAACGATACCTCGGCAGCACTTCCTTATTTAAATGAGATAGATATCCTTTTTGACGTACCTAAACAGGACTCGCACGGCGACCTATCCACAAATGCTGCTATGATGCTTACAAAAAAGCTGCACAAAAACCCGCGGCAAATTGCCGAAGAAATTATTAGTAACCTTAAAACTGATGACTCCGTAATTTATAAAATAGAAATTGCCGGACCCGGTTTTATAAATTTCTTTTTTACACCTGCTTTTATTGCACAAATAATAAAAAATATTTTTGCAGAAGATAAAGATTTCGGCAAGTCGAAATTGTTTGAAGGTAAAAAAGCAAATGTGGAATTCGTTTCAGCTAATCCCACCGGACCGCTTACGGTAGGGCACGGGCGTAATGCGGTTGTTGGTGATACTGTAGCAAACCTGCTTGAGTGGGTTGGCTATGAAGTTGACCGCGAGTATTATTTTAACAACGCCGGCAGACAAATGCGTGTACTCGGTGATTCAGTTAAACAACGATATTTGCAGCTGCTTGGGCAGGATGTTGAATTCCCGGCAGATTATTATCAGGGCGAATATATAAAAGAGATAGCGCAGCAGTTATTAGATGAGCATGGTAATAAATTAGTTGATGAGCCGGTTGAAGGTTTATTCAAGCAAAGAGCCGAAAGCATAATTTTTAACGATATAAAAGAAAGTCTTGCAAGGCTTTCGATAAAGCACAAAATATTTTTTAACGAAAACAGTTTATACGAAGATGGTAAAATTGATGAGCTGCTAAAACTCTTTAAACAAAAAGAACTTTCTTACGAAAAAGACGGCGCCGTGTGGATGAAGTTTTTAGAACTCGGAAGCGAGCAGGATAAAGTTATTGTAAAATCATCCGGCGAGCCAACGTACCGTTTACCAGATATTGCTTACCACAGAGAAAAGCTGGAACGCGGTTACGATTTACTCGTCGATCTTTTCGGTTCGGATCATATTTCAACTTACCCCGATGTACTTGCAGGCGTAAAAGCTCTCGGTTTTGACCCAGAAAAAATAAAAGTACTCATTCACCAATTTGTAACCATATTGGATCAGGGCGAAGTTGTAAAAATGTCGACGCGTAAAGCTAACTTTATTACACTCGACCAGCTTGTTGACGAAGCCGGTGCCGATGTAGTGCGTTATTTCTTCAATATGCGTAACATAAATACACACATGAATTTTGATCTTTCGCTTGCAAAAAAACAATCCGATGAAAACCCGGTGTTTTATCTTCAATACGCACACGCGCGTATTTGTTCAATTTTAAAGATGATTGAGAAGGAAGAATTAAAATCGTCCACAGAAAACCTGCATCTCTTAACATGCGATGAAGAACAACAGTTATTAAGAAAAATTCATCTTTTCAAAGCCGAAGTATTATACAGCGCGCAAAATTTTGAAACACATCGCATCTGTTTTTATCTTGAAGAACTTGCCGCTTCGTTTCATAAATTTTATACTTTCTGCCGCATACTCGGCACCGAAAAACCGCTGGCTGAAGCCCGTGTTGCATTAGCAAGCGCAACAAAAATTGTTTTACGAAACGGGTTAAGCATACTCGGCGTTACTGCACCCGAAAGAATGTAAGAGCGCAAAACAACTGTGGAAAAGTTTTTAGCAATAATCATTTATTTAATTATTGGTTATATATTAAAAAAAATTCCACAGTTTAGCCGCGAGACGGGGAATGTACTAAAC
>JAIOIM010000547.1 GCA_019912505.1 Ignavibacteriaceae bacterium | reverse complement strand
GTCTTGCAGGTCATATTATACTTTCGTGCAAAAGCCGGAATGGCGTATGAGAAATCAACCGCCAGAACCAATAGTATTATAATTAACAAATATTTTTTCATAAAAATCCTCATGGTAAAATTGTTATAGTGGTTGTGTGGTCATTCACTTTAATTATTTCTTCTTCGTTATCCGGTACTTCCAAAAATTCGGCAATTGACTTTATAAGTTTTTGATAATTTAATGTTGCTGTAACTTTCATTAAACCTGGGGCAGCATCAACCGGAATATTAAATGTACAAGTTTCAAGTTTTGTTTCACGCGGACCGATGCGGTAATCGACGCCTAACGATTTTGTGTTCCACTGTTGAATTGTCATTCTACCCTGCGGATCGAAATAAGGCATACGGAATATTCGGTCACCCAGCGGTATGTCATCGCGTTTAACACCTTTAAAGTCAGGTTGGTTAAGAGCAATACCCATATCTTGGTAAGCAAGGTCATCGCTTGCAATTGTGTATTGTTCCCCGTCAAAGCCTTTTTTATCTACTGTAAGATGATAAACTTTCCCGTTTGCGTCAACAGCTTCAACATGCATCCAAACAATTCTGTCTTCAACAGAACCGGACGGAAATTTATGTCCGGTTTTTTGATTGAATAATGCAACCGTAAACTTTACCGCTTCACCCGGTTCAAATTCCCTTGCATCAGGATGAATACGAAGTTCAATAACACCTCGCACTTTACCTGGATCGTGAGCACCATGAAAAAGATGCTGCCTGGCATCGGGGTATTTATTCCCCATAGATGAAGTAAGTCCTTCAGCAGAAGTCATATGGCAATCCTGACATTGCACACCTTCCTTTGCATAAGGTCCATCTTTCCACTCGAGATGTGTGGACTTTACCCAGATACCATAAGGCGACATTTCATTGTGGCACGTGCCGCAAAAATCACCTGTGCCTAAGAAATCATTTTTAACTATTTGGTGTTCGGGTGATTTACCATTATTTCGCGCGCCCTGTTTTATATTCCCGGGTTCAATTTTATAATTAAAATTATAGGGGACATCGCCTACGAACCCTGTGATTGAATGACACACATCGCACGATACTGATTCATTTGCGCGGGACATTTTTTCGGGCAAAGGTGGTGGAACATCGCCTGCTAAAAATGCAATGGGTGTATGGCAGCCGTTGCAGCCTGCTTTTACGCCGGCAACAATCGGGTCTTTTTCAGCATGTGGAACCGCAAGTTTAAAGTACTCAATTTCGTCCCAGTGATGAGTATAAGCCTGCGACATCATTGCTTGTGACCATTGTTGGTAAAAATCGACGTGGCATGAAGTACCGCAAAACTTTGACATTTGAAAGTCTTCATACTTTCTCGTACCAAGGGCATCATCGCCAACTTTTATTTGAGAAAAATATAGTGGGCTAATTAACAAAACGGTTGTAATAAACTGTAAAACTTTCATCTTCTCTTAGCCTTTCATTTGATGGAAAAGAAAAACAATTATAAAATTAAAGCTTGGTTTAATATAAGAAATTTTCGTGATAAAATTAATAGTTGTGTCTATCCTTTTTTATTAGAAGAATGCATTAGTGCTCGGTGAATCATTTATAAAAACTACTGGAAGGGTTATGATGAGGAATGAATTTAACTTCCAATTGAGTTTTTTGGGGGTGTTTTTTTGTTTAGACTTCAGTGCTTTTTTAGCAGTAAACAAATTTTATCAAAACCTTATTCGTGTTTGGAGATAAAAAATTGCTAATTTTATATTGGAAGTATCGATAGACCGGAAAGAATTAAACTATTACATGCATTATATTTCTTCGCATTGCTTAACAAAACTTGATGTGTTAAATTAGCGGTGAAGATTAAAGATTATATATTTTCCTGATAAAGAATTTAATGGAAAAAGAATGAAGCTATACGAACTATTAAAAAAAGAATTTGTGATCGCGGATTTAAAAGGGGCGAAAAAAGAAGACGTAATAAGCGAGATGATAGACTTATTTAAGCAGGACCCGCGCGTTAACGATATTGATAAAGTACATGAGTGCGTTCTTGAACGGGAAAAGATAATGTCAACCGGCGTTGGAAAGGGATTCGCAATTCCTCACGGTAAAACGAATTCAGTAAACGATATACTTGCCGCTTTCGGCAAAACTAAAAGAGAAATTGAATACGGATCTCTCGATGGCAATCCGGTTCACCTTGTATTTTTACTCGTTGGAAAAGATAACCTCGTAAGCACGCATATAAAGCTGCTCAGCCGGATTTCGCGCATGATGAATAAAGACGAATTTAGAAATCAATTACTCGAAGCCGGTACAAGCGAAGAGATAATTGAATTATTTAAAAAAGAAGAAGAACACTATTTTGAAGTGTAACTTTTTCTTATCCGCTTAAAAAAGACCCAAACCATATATATGATAAAAGCTATTACCGGTACTAAAGATATTCTTCCGGGCGATATACAACGCTGGAAATATCTTGAAAATATTGTTGAAAATGTTTTTGCCGCATTCAATTATAAAGAAATCAGAACCCCCGTTTTTGAAGAGACTGCCCTTTTTGCCCGTGGTATAGGTGAAGAAACCGATATAGTAGGGAAAGAGATGTACACATTTACCGACCGAAGCGAAACAAGCGTAACTCTAAAACCAGAAATGACAGCCTCTGTTGTACGGGCTTATGTTGAACATTCCCTCGGTATAAAACAACCGCTAAATAAATTATATTATATCAGCCCAATGTTCAGGCAGGAAAGACCGCAGGCTGGCAGGTTCAGACAGTTTCATCAATTCGGCGCCGAAGCCCTCGGCAGCGATTCCCCTCTTATTGATGCCGAGATGATTCAAATTGCATACGATATTTTTAACCGGTTAGGTTTAAAAGATATAAGTATAAAAATCAATTCGCTCGGTGTCCCGGAATCGAGAGAAAATTATAAAAAAGTTTTGCGCGAATACCTCGCCGATAAAAAAGAAAATTTATCGGAAGACAGCCGCGTTCGTTTTGAAAAAAATATTTTGAGAATATTCGACAGCAAAGTTGAAAGTGACCGGCTCATAATGAAAGACGCCCCGCTGTTGATTGATTACCTTGATGAGGAAAGCAAAACCGATTTTGAAATTGTAAAACAGGCATTAACCCGCGCCAATATTCCGTTTGAAATTGACCCCAAACTTGTGCGTGGGTTAGACTACTACTCGAAAACTACTTTTGAAGTGATAAGCGGGAAGGTCGGTTCGCAGAGCGCACTATGCGGCGGCGGTCGATACGATTTGCTTGTGGAACAACTCGGTGGAAAGCCATCACCCGGGATGGGATTTGCAGCCGGTATAGAAAGAATTTTACTCGCATGCGAAAATGAAAATTCATTCTCGCTGCCAGATGAAAAAATAGATTTATATATAACCCGGCTTGATAAAGAATTATCAACAGAAGTATATGATATCGCTTCTTATTTTAGAAGAGAAAATATTTCGGTTGAAATAGATTATTTGGATAGAAGTGTAAAAGCTCAAATGCGCGAAGCAAATAAATTTAACAGCCGTTTCGTTTTATTTGTAGGCGGCGAAGAATTTATAATCGGCGCCTTGAACTTAAAAAACATGGCTGACGGTTCGCAGCAGTCGTTTGATAAAAATAATCTTGAAGAGATAAAAAAAATTTTAAGAAAATAATGGCATTAAAAAAACCGACAGATGTTCCAAGAATACCTAAGACACGCAAGAAATCTATTGATAAATTAAAATCTTCAACGCCTTTAGAAAAAGAAGGGGGTATCGAATATATCTGCAAAGTTTATTTCTATTTTAATTCGCATCAAAAAAAACAGCAGTATTGTTTTTCTATCGAAACTGTAAAACAATTTTCGGCGCTTAATTATGAATTAAAATTAAATTCGGATAAAACTAAAAAAGAAATTGATATTTCTATCCTCGGTTTAACCGCAAGCCAAACGTATTTAACCGAATCGGGTCCCGCGGTTGGAGAAGTTTGTTTTGATGACCTTTACGGCGAGCAGATTGTTAATATTATTAAACAGGACGGATCGATTAACGGTGCGGTTTTTAGC
>JAIOIM010000546.1 GCA_019912505.1 Ignavibacteriaceae bacterium | reverse complement strand
TAGTCTCATTGGTTTCAGAACGAATATGATTGAGTGATATACTCCCTCTATTTTTGATAATGGAGGTTAAAAAGTTTTTTATTGCTTTTGATTTTTGCTTGCCGAGTCCGGCAACTTTTATCTCTTTTTCAATTTCATTTTGAGAAAGAGCTGCAACTTGCTGCCAATTTTCAAACTTGGTCTTTAGGTTTGTAAAAGCTTTGTAAGAATTTTTGTCATTTGTATTTTGGGAAAGAATGGTTGCAACAAGTGTGTCAACAGGATCAGGCGGAACACTTCGTCTTGGAGGAACTCCGAACCTGCCGATAAGCAGCTTGTTTATTTTTTCAATTTTTTTCTTTATTGACATAATAACAAAAAAGAGGCTGCCCTATTTAGAGCAACCTCATTAAATAATTACTTGTGGAACAAATTAAAACTTCATACCAATATCAACAAACTGGATGTTTTCCAATCTGCCGTAATCTGCCCAGCCGTAGTTAATAAATACAGCAAACTGATCGCTGAATTTATAATTTAAACCGCTGCCGAATGTTAAACCCTGCTCGCTGTCTCTTAAAAATAGTGATTTGTAACCGGCGCGAAGAAATATCATTTCATCATAGCCGATTTCAATGCCCGAGTTTACATATTCGGTATTATCATTTGGATGAGTAGCATCAACTGCTGTGGTTACACGAATGTAACGCGAGCGGATAACGTCCATTGCCAAACCAATGCGGAATGTTAGCGGAATATCAAACTGCCCCGTCTCAAACCGCGAAACAACATTATTTGGTCCTGAGTCCGGATTACTGTTGGGGTCGAAGTTAAAAAGAAGTTCTCTGCCATCCAACTGCATTTTGGAACCGAAGTTAGAAACAGCAGCGCCTATTACCATATCATTAAACGGGGTTACATAGTATGTTCCGAAATCAAGCGCAAAACCGTTAGCACTTGTGTTCCATATAGCCTCACGTATATATTTCAATTGAAAACCGATCGAAAAATTCTCGGTTAACTTTTTAGCGTATCCAACTCCGATAGCAAGTGAGGTTGCATCCCAAACACGTCCATCTCCTTCGGGGAATTCAAAAGTTCTAACTTTATCTTCGGGTACACCGAGTGAAGTTAAACTCATAAACAGCACACCAAAATCCTGAAGGTTTATAGAAGCGGCTGCAAAATCGTAATTAATACTTGCAAGCCATTGGGCATGGTTAAAAGTAACCTGCGCTCCTTCGGTTGTTTGTGCAATACCAGCAGGGTTGTAATAAACCGAATAAATATCATTACTCATTGCTGTATAAGCGCCGCCCATACCAATTGCACGTGCACCAGCTCCAATCTTCAAGAATTGAGCTGCTGTTGTGCCTACCTTCGAAGTGCTCCTATCAAGCTGTGCATAACTAACACTTGACAAGCACACGGCAAAAGCCATTAATGTAAAAATTATTTTCTTCATAATTCAAATTTCCTTGGTTTGATTTTTTCAAACATTCCCGGCTCTATTTTAGAGCCGGGACGAATCAAAAATTATTTAATAACTGCTAATCTGCCAATTTTTTCGCCAACACCCGGTGCATCTACATGGTAGATGTATATGCCGTATGCTATCTTCTGACTTTCGTAACTTAACAAATCCCAACTTGCAATACTCGAGTTATCATCCTTCTCGATTGTTTGAACTAATTCACCGAGAAGTGTATAAATACGAATTGTGCATTTAGGAGGAAGGTTGCGGAACTGGAGTTCACGGTCGCCTCTTTGAGTTACGGTACGTCCCGGATTTTCGGAAAGACTGTAAGCTACATACGGGTTAGGAACCACATAAATATTACCTAGGTTTTGTGATGCTTTATCCGATTCAAATTTTGCTTCTTGCGAGTTCAGCATATACAAATCGCCAGCCTGAAATGGCTTTTTTGTTTTAACAAGAAAAACATCGCCATTTTTTGGATAAACACGAGCAACAAGGCTGTCCGTGGGCATTTTGAAATCTACCTGATAAGTAGTTGTTGCGCCGGCGGCATTTGTCGGACGTAAAACAACAGACATTGTGGTTTTCCATTTGGAAAGGTTTTTTGTACCGGTAGGAACAAAAATGAGATAACTGGCTTTTACGTTTTCGGAAATGTTCCAAATGGTAAAAGGAGCAATAACTTTGATACCTCCAAGGTTGGATATTGCAGTGTCTCCCGGGTTTAACCATTCCCCGGTTGCAGTAGTATCAAATCCTGTCCATCTAATTTCCCAATCAGCACGGTATCTTATTTTCGGGTTACCCGCTAGTGCCGGAAACTTTATAGTGTCAAGCATGTTTGTGCCTGAATTGTTCACTATAAATTTTGAAGCTTCATGGTTTATTTTTAGTGAATCCATTGAAACAAAAAGTCTCATGCCGTCAAAGGCATCGTTTCCATCTTCGCCATGCACATAGTTGCTTTTGTAAACAGGGAAATAACGGAACGCAACTTTGTATTTGTTGCCAGCGGGCAGTGAGCCTACGTTTGCCCCGCGTATTCTGCCTGCCTCATCGTTAAGTATATATTTGGATGTATCAACAACGTTTCCGCCATCATCATACATAACAAAACTAGGGATGTCAATAAATTGTTTACTCAATGAAACAAATACTGTATCCTTTGAAGTAAACGACTCCTCAACACCGGAGGAGTCCAATACACTGTAAGTATCGGGATCTGCAAATAAAATTTTGTAATCTTTTTTAGGAACTTTTAAATCATCAAGAACTTTTACAACTACAGACCCGGTTGAGTTTCCAACAAGCTGCTGCGGAATTCCGCCAACGCCTGCCTCAGCATTTTGTATTCCTGAACCGAGCGGGTTGGGTGTTACTTGAACTGTATTAACGTCAAATTGTAATGCGCTTGTAATAGCATCTCTTGAAATAACAGCTTGAGTTTCGGACGGAGGAACACCGAATTTTATCGAACCACCGTCATAAGCAACAACTGCATAATAGTATGTTATACCGTTGGTAGCGGTTGAGTCAACATACTGATGTACAAGACCAGTGTTGTTTCCGAGATAATATTTAATCGCGCGTCCCAAATATTCAACAGGGTGAAAGCCTGAAAGAGAATCTACAAGATCAAACTGCGCGCGTTTACCGGTATTTTGGTCGAATAACGGCTGACCGAGAAACGGTACACCGTTTGCATCAGTTATTGTGTAAACATCGGCAAAAGTGTAATCGCGGCTTCTATAAATTTTGTACCCCTGGAAATCGAATGCTCTCGTAAACGGATCAAATGATTTTTCCGATGCCGAGTTCCAGTAGAGAGTAACTCTGCCGTCCCCAGCTACTGCTGTAACCGTTGGTTTTTCCGGCGGCTTAGCAAAACGATAATCAGACTCAAGTACGCGTGCAGATGTTTCCGCATTTAACACAAGGTCGTCTAAGCTGTTTCCAAAAAGAATTGCCATTGAGAAACGCTGCGATTCTTTTATCTTAAGCCCGAGCGGACCGGTTCCAAAATTAAAAATATTGTCGCCGGGGTTTTGTAAATATTCCTGATTAGGGTCTATAGTTTCAGATGATAACCAATTCCACATTCGTGCATTATCTTTTGGAAAAAAACTTCCGAATAATGAGGTATGGAATGATGTTAAACCAAGCTGATCGGATTCAGACACATCTCTTTGCCCGAAGTTTGGTTCCGAACCTGCCCAGCGGTATCCGGGAAGCTGTTCATCATTTAATGGTTCGCCGGTGTCAAATTTTAAGTTATCATTCATATCAAGATAAAAAGCTTGAGATGGTTTACCATCACCTTCTCCGTAATCCGGACCAGGATAATTAGGTGATGTCGGCGGAATACCATCAATACCGATGTCATCTTTTTCAGGATCCCAATCGCCATCCTCATCACCAGACCATCTTTTCCTTGGTTCTCCGTATACGGCTGTAAATTTAGCAACATCATAAATATTATGATTCAACGGATAACTTACTCCATCAATATAATATCCTGCGCTGTTGTAAGGCGATTCATCCAGCAGACCATCGTCATCATTATCACGCCCATCAATACTGTTGGTTGGCGACTCTAAAAATTTCCATCCGAAGTATCCGGCTTTTCTTCCGCCGTCACCGCTCATATCTTCATCCCATGCATAAACCATACTTCTTGCTCTTTGGGCGTATGGATCGGCTAAAGTACCAGACGGTGGAATAAAGAATGCACGGTCATCGCTATAGTTATTAGCACCGCCGATGTGAGGATCACCCTGCATACCGAAGTACAAACGGGGTAAATCTTTTTCGCTCGCGTTTGTTATATTATAAATTAAAAAGATTATATCTTCTGCAAGAGGGTTATTGAACTGAAGAATTCTTACTTCAGCATCTAGACCAAGCCCGCGTTTTGCAGAATCGGTTGGGAACGGATAATAAGCAAATTCTTCATTTGAATAATCATCCATTACAAAATAAACTTCTTCATCGGGAGCAGTTGCTTGGTCGCCGAGAAATGCAGGCCAAAGGTACTTACCCACACCAGCGTTGTACCATCTTTCAGGCCAGGAATCCGGTTTACCGTCTCCGTTGTTATCCGGTGCATTTAGCGTTGCGATGGCAAGAGAAGTCGGATCGCTGAAACCAGTTTTCGGCAGCCATCCCCATTTTACTTTGCCGTCAGGTGAATATGAGCCTTGAGACGGAAGTACATATGAATCGGCTACTATATGCATCGTGTCTGTTGTGCCATCAGGTTTTACAGTAGTAACTTCACCTGCAGCGAGCGGACCAAATTCATACCCGTAACCAAGACCCTGCCAAACAAGATCGGCAACACCGCCAAGCGTATTCGGCTTACAAATTGAACCGTAATTATAAACAACAGTTGTAACTTTGTTGCCGTTTATAATTACTTCCTTAATAGCTTTCTGATCGCCGTTTACTTTAAATACTTTCCCCGGTCTATACAGATCGCCGAAAATCCTTTCCATATCAGCTTGCGATAGTCCTTTGGTATTCCAAAGTTCTGTCGGTTTTTCTTGAGCCATAGCCGCAACGGAAAGAAGCAGCGCGGCTATCAAAAAAAGAATAATTTTTTTATTCATTATAATACCTTAATTCTTGTTTTTAATTAAACAGAACTGAAAATCCTAAACGTACCTC
>JAIOIM010000056.1 GCA_019912505.1 Ignavibacteriaceae bacterium | reverse complement strand
ACTGATTGCCAGACATGTCACACTACAAATCCAAACTGGCAGCCGGCGTCCTTTTCAATTCACAACAATTATTATCAGCTAACTGGCGCTCATCTAACAATCAGCAGTCAATGCGTCTCGTGCCATAACGGAAATTATAATTCAACACCAGAAACCTGCATCGGCTGCCATCAAAATGATTTTAATGCAGCAATAAATCCGCCGCACAACCCACAAAATTTTTCGCTGGAATGTTTAACATGTCATAATATAAATGGCTGGACGCCCGCAACATTTAATCATAGCTTTTACCCGATATCAAATAAGCATAACGATGTATCGTGCAATCAATGCCACTCTCAGCCCAATTATCAACCACAATGTTTAAGCTGTCATCAAGATGATTTTAATGATGAGCATAATGCCGGGCATTCAACTTTATGCTGGGATTGCCATACCACGCAAAATTGGGATGCTGGATTATTTAAGCTGAAAAACAAAGTAGTGGATTAGATAATGAAAATATTTCTATTCATATTATTTTATTCAGTCATTATTTTTGGTCAAGCCGGGCGGGTTGAACGAAAAGGAACGGTAACATATTTATCATCTCAAAATGTTTATGTTAAATTTGATAATACAGAAGGAATAACTCCGGGCGATACTTTATTCGTAAAACAAAACAACAAACTTACTGGTGCAATTATCATCAATTTTATATCATCCCGCTCAACAGCCGGCGGTGCTATTAACGGAATAAAATTGGAAGTAGGAAATGAAGTTGCTGCCTTTGCGCGTGTTGAAAAAGAACCGATGGCTGAAATAAAAGACACCGCAAAAATTGCTATTAACGAAGAAGAAATTGTGCAAAAATTAATTACACCGGATGTAACAAGACCAAAAGTTCCCGTTAAAACTGAAGCGTTCAAAGGGAAAATTTCGGCACAATCATACAGTAATCTCAATAACATCGGCGGAAGTGTTAATATTCAGCGATGGCGTTATACCTTCGCTTTGGATGCCGAAAATATTAGCGAATCGGGTTTTTCAATTTCTAATTATATGAGTTTTGCTTATAAGGCTAATGACTGGAAAAATTTGAAAAATAACATCGGGGGTGCGCTGCGTGTGTATGATCTTGCGGTTAAATATGATTTTGATGAATCAACTACTTTTTGGTTAGGGCGTCATCTTAACCGGAAAATTTCAAATATTAGTTCGGTTGATGGTTTGCAATTTGAAAAATATTTCGGCAGCTTTTACACCGGAGCGCTTATCGGGTCGCGCCCCGATTATTCCAATCTCGGTTTCAACTTAAAACTTTTTGAGTACGGTGCGTATGCGGGAAAAACAGATTCGATTAACGGCAGAGTTATGGAAAACACAATTGCCGCCGTTCAACAAACTAATAATTATAAAACCGACAGGCGTTTTATTTATTTTCA
>JAIOIM010000545.1 GCA_019912505.1 Ignavibacteriaceae bacterium | reverse complement strand
ATTTTGAACAGCAGTACGCTTTGTTTGCCGTAATCAGCGGCGATACTACATACCAGACTGTAATAATAACAAAAAGTTACGATGTTCCCGGTTTTGATCCCGCAGATTATAACGGCAGCCCGTATGTTTCCGGCGCGGATGTAACTATTAAATACAACGATGCGGAATATAAGTTAAAGGATACTCTTCTCCCTTCAACATCAAGCGAATATCCATCAAATATTTATTACACAAACCAGCTAATGCCGGGAGCGTTCAAAGTAATGGAGATTAAGGCGCTTTTACCGGATGGTAAAATTTTATCTGCAACAACCACAACCCCAAAATCTGATAATCTATCATTCAGCCGTAAGGAATTTAACAGTGATACATATATTGAAAACAAACCGGAAGGACTTTATTTTATCTGGGATATAATTGGCTCGGAGAATGACGTAACGATGTATCTTCCCTTCTTGAGAATATATTATGTAATAAAAAACAATGCTGGAGAAACCTTAAAAAATATTTTAGTTCCGTTTTCATATTTTCAATCGGGTAATGATCTTATCCCCCAATATCCGCCCCTCAGCGCATACAAATCGATTACTTATAATATGGATGCGATAAACGGTGTAATGGATTTAATAGGCAGGGATATTGAAGATAAAACTACAATTTATATAAAAGAAGCTTATTTTGAATTGTTAATACTTGATGAACACCTTGCCCCTTATTATCAAACAGTTGAATCTTTTCTTGACGGCTTTACCGTGCTTCTCGATCAGGTTGATTATACAAACATAAACGGCGGACGCGGAGTATTCGGCAGTTTTTTTAAACGAAAATTACGACTAAGTTTTGACCCTGAATATGTGCATAGTTTTAGTTACAGAATTTATAAATGAGCCGCTTTAAAAAGCCCAAATACTTTAATTGTCATTCCCGAGAAAGTGGAAATCTCATTCAACTATGCAGGGTTTCAGATTCTCCATTTTCACGCATAGGCGTCAACTTAATTCTGTTTGTTATTGCTATAATTTATTTTAGAAATTGAATTACAGCCATTATATGGTTATTAGTT
>JAIOIM010000544.1 GCA_019912505.1 Ignavibacteriaceae bacterium | reverse complement strand
GGCTAAAAGAGGTAACAGACCAAGCGGCGCCATTGTTGTTTCAAAAGCAAATACAATTGATGTAAGTAGTGCTCGTGCTGACCCGGCAAACATTGCAGCCATTCCTACAAGTGCGGCTATTCTTACATCAATTCCAATCGATGGAAACATAGAAGCAATAATACTTCCGATTAATGCACCAAGACCTCCTCCTATTGTAAACAAAGGGGCAAGTGTTCCACCGGATGTTCCGCTGCTGAGAGAGATAGCCCAAGAAATAAATTTTAAAGTAAAGAGAACAATCAATGCTTGCCCTGTTAAACTACCGGAGAGAATATTATCGATGTTATCGTAACCAACGCCCATAGTGTGAGGTGCAAAATATCCAATAACGCCTACGGCAACAGCGCCAATTGCAGGCCACCACATCCAATGAATAGGGAGTTTTTCAAATCCATCTTCTATTGCGTAAACTGCTCTTGTTACATAGACGGATGCAATCCCTGTAATTGCGCCAAGTATTAAATAAGCAAACATTGCAAGCCCGCCGGCTTGTTCCAAACCTGTTAAAGCAAAAATCGGATCGGAACCTACAAAGAAAAATCTTACTACACTTGCGCTTGTACATGCAAGTGCAACCGGAATTAAAGACTGCGGACGAAATTCAAAAAGCAAAAGTTCTACTGCCAATAAAACTGCCGAAACAGGACTGCCAAAAGTTGCAGCCATTCCTGCCGCAGCGCCTGCTGCAAGTAAAGTTTTTCTTTCATCCGAATTTGTTTTAAATAGTTGTCCAACCAAAGAACCAAGTGCGCCGCCCGTAGCTATAATAGGTCCTTCTGCACCAAATGGTCCACCGGTACCAATTGATATTGCAGCGGACAATGGTTTTAAAAATGTAAGGCGGGGAGGAACTTTGCTTTCATTTAATAACACCTGTTCCATTGCCTCCGGAATTCCGTGTCCTCGTATTCCCGTTGAACCATATTTTGCCATAAATCCAACAATCACGGCTCCGGCAATAGGAATGAGAATTACCCATATTCCAAGATGATTCCCCGCAGGAGATGAGAAGTCAGTTGACCATCTTCCGTAGAAAGAAATATTTGTAATTAAACCAATAAGACTGGTTAGTATTTGGGCTATGAATCCTGCAGCAATTCCAAGTATGATAGCAGTAAGAGAAATGTAAATAGAACGAACTCCAAAAGGCGGTTCCTCATGCGGCATTTGTGCTGATTCAAGGCTTGGACCGAGGGAAGGGGCAAGCGGCAAACCATCTGTCGTGGAAGATTTTCTAATCTTATCTATAAACTTCATTTTATATTATTAAAATTCGCTTTCTGTATTTGTTTTGATTGTATGATTTGATACGAAATTTGTATAAACATTTTGCCTTACCCACTCAAAATATTATTCTTTGAGCTCGCGTATGATTGAAGAATCATCAACTTTAAAATATTTTAAAAATGAAATAATATCAACTACAAATTCGTTGGAGCCAGATACGTAAAAATACTTTACAAAATCTACCATTTCCATTCGCAAAAAATTTCTATCGATTCTTCCAAAATAATATTTTTCAAATCGTTCTTTTGTAAATAGATTCGTATAATTCATTCCAAGCATCTCGGATAATTCTTTATGTAGAATTACGTCATTTATCGATTTATTTGAGTATATAAGATTATTACCTGCAAGGTCGTTTTTTTCTTTCAAATCTCTAAAGATTGAGATAAATGGCGTAATTCCGATACCGCCTGCAATGAAGGCACCCATACCCTTATATTTTAAATTGCCCTGCGGTTCACTAATTATCAATTCATTTGACGGCTTTAGTTTTATAATTTCTTTTACTAAAGTATTCCTTCCGCCGCATGGTTTTAAAATAAATTCTAAGTTGTCCGCCTTAACTAAACCCGTATAAGAAAAGTGCCCCTTATTGTTATTTTGATCTATAGAGACTTCAGTAAATTGCCCGGGGATAAAAGTATATCCTTCCGGCTTTTCAATTAATAGCCTATAAACATCCTGTGCAATTCTATCACTACTTATAATTTTAACTTTGTGGTAAGTCAAAATATTATTTCTCCATCTCATCCATAGCTATAGTGGCGTGCGCATAAGCCGCACCCGCACGCATTTCAGCAGCAATCCAAATCGCTTCCATAATTTCCTCTTTGCTTGCACCCTTTCGCATAGCTTGTTTAGTATGTGCTCTAATGCAATAAGGGCATTGGGTTATGTGTGCAGCTGCAACAGCGATAAGCTGTTTTGTTTTTTCCGGAAGTGCACCTTCCTCAAATACCGTTTTACTAAAGCTCCGCCACGCTGCAACATTCTTGGGTGCTAAGGCAGCTTTTTTATCATTCAGTTCTTTGGTTGTTATTGGATATAGATTTCCGTTTTCCATAATTAATCCTTTACATTATTTATTTTATTAACACACCTTACGCAAAAGTTTTTCTCTGTGTAACTCCGCGAAATCTCTGTGGCACTCTGTGTAATAAAAATCAATAAGTAACACAGAGAACCACCGAGCAGGCAC
>JAIOIM010000543.1 GCA_019912505.1 Ignavibacteriaceae bacterium | reverse complement strand
AATTATCCCATTATCAATTTTATAAATCAGATCAGGAAGAATACTTTCCAATTTTATTATTTCAATTACATCACTCGGATAATTTAAAAACAGAGTAATTGCACCAATCTTTTTATCCGTTAATAGATTAATGGGATAGATAATTTCTTCCTCCGTCATTTCTATTCTACTATGATGACGAACCTCAATCATATTATCTTTAGATAGTAACGAAGGATTAAACGAACCATTAACATCACCGGCAGTAATTCCTTTAATGTTTTTAACAACCGAGTTGTTGTTAATTATAAAAGAAGAATTTTCAAACTGCCAATCATTTATTGCAAATATATTCGTAAGCCCTGCTACACGCATTTTTATTAAAAGCCCATCGGATGTATTAACATTATTGTTCCCGTTAACATCAGCACATTGAAGTTTTAAACCAGTCAAAGTATGCAGACCTACAGTATACCGCCTTATTAACAAAGCATCAGTGCTGTTGCTGCCGCCCCAAACTTTACCGCTATAAGCAGAGATTGTATAATTACCATCAGGTAAATTTTCAAATCCATAAACGCCGCTGTTGTCAGTTAAAGAGGAATCCAAAACTAAATTATTCTGTTTTAGATATGCTCTGACGTCATTTAGTCTTGTAGAATTTATATTATCGTAATAAAAATAACCGGTTACTTTGGAGTTCGAAAGGATTTTTAAAATCCCGTTTACTGTTGATGAAATTATATTCTGATTGTTAGTGTTACCAATTAATCCATTACTTAATATCAAAGGATATTCACCATATTTTTTATTTAGAACAGCTTTAAAACTACATACTACGCCGCTGTCGCCGCCGAATAAAGATTGATTCAAAGAATAAGCAAGTACTCTTAGCTTATTACTCGAAACAAAAGAAGATGTGATTGAATGCGATGCAGAAGCCCTTTCAGAAAGTATTAATGAACCGTTTATTATATCAATACTGTCCGGAATAGTTACGTCAAATTGAAAAGCGGTGAATGGCTCCGAGTTATTTATTTTAAATGGAAACAACATTGTATCCCCCCTTACGCCGGTAACAGATACAGCACTAATTATATTCGGGTTGTACACTGCAGCAGATAAATTTATACTTGATGGATTATTAGGGACATCATTATGATATAGCTTCATAACTGCACTATAATTTCCCTTAACTTGGTTATGGAACTTTACTTCAAGGTTCTTCGAGTTCCAGGGTGGAATGCTAATCGGTAAAATATTCTTCAGCCAGAAACTCGAGTTGTTAATTGATCTGCTCTCAATCTTCAAGGTATCGTTGCCGGAATTGGATACATTAAACAAAACCGCCGCAGTATCAAACTTAGAAACAGAGCCAAAATTTATTGAAGAATTTGAATAAGATATACTCGGTGCCGCAATCTGTAAACTTCCCTGATAAGACGCCGAAATAATATTATGTCCCTCAGCATCGCTAATCAAAGCGCCGGATATGGGGATTGAATAATGACCGCCCTGTCCCTGCACCATAAATTTTAAACGCAATACAGTGCCGTTGTTCCCGGTGAAAAAACTATTATTAGGAGAGTAAGCAATTACCTTCAATCTATTATTACTTAATGTATCGGCAATAACTATATGATTGGTTTTGCGGAAAAGCTGTGCCGAATTATTTTTATATCTTAGTGCGGCAGGTAAGTTCAATGTAAACTCAAAAGCAGAAAACTGCTCCATGTTATTTATAGTTACTTCAAGCTCTGCTTCAAAACCGGAACGCCCCGCTGTGTTTCCGATATGTATTTCATTTACTGCGTAAGCAAAACCTGTAACTGAAATTGTTTTTATAGAATCATCCGGATCATTGTTTTTGATTTGAAGTAAACCGGATTTATGTCCTTTTATTACGGGTGTAAAACGGACAGTTTTATTTATAGACTGATAAGCCGGAATAGTAGTTTGATTAGAATCAGTAAATTTTATTTCGGAAAGAAACGAACTTAACTTTGTAAGATTTAATGGTAGGTTGCCATTATTAGTTACTGTTACATTTCTTTCAGATATTTCGCCCAATGGTAAACTGCCGAAATCTATTACTGATGGATTAATGGATATATCCGGTGCGGTCAGTATAAATAACCCATCTACAGTGCCGGTTAAAATATTTTGATTTGCCGAATTACTTAATAACGCATTACTCAATAATAAAGGATAGCTGCCCGGGGTTGTTTTTGTAGTGCATGTAAATGATGCAAGGCTTCCGCTGCTTCCCGTAAAGTTTGTTCTCGATGCCGAGTAAGCAATTATTCTTAGTTTATTATTCGTTAGAAGAGTTGCCGTAATTACATGATCAATTTGCCTGACCGGATTGAGTACAACTGTGCCGCTTTTAAATACTAAAGCAGCAGGCAGTTGTACATCAACTTGAAAAGCCGTAAACGGCTGAGCGTTTGCCGTATAGATTTTAAATTCGACCGTAGTGTTAGACCCGCTCGAAACGGTATCTACCCACATTGTATTTTGTGCATTAATATTTAATGCACAAAACATCAGAATAAATAATAATTTTTTCATATACTTTTCCTGTTACTTTAACAGTAAAAGTTTTTTAGCCGTAATATAATTTTTTGTTTCGAACCGGTATATATAAACACCGCTTGCTATACTTATTCCATAATTATTTCTTCCATCCCATTGAACCCTGTATCTGCCGGGAGCCATTTCTCCGAGTTCAAATGTTTTTACTCTCTGTCCGAGTATGTTATATATATTTATTCTGCCGGCTGCCTTCTCTGGTACACCATATTGAATTATGGTTTGTGCATTAAAAGGATTAGGGAAGTTTTGGTCCAAGTAATATTCTGTTGGTATCAGCGGCACCCCGTTATCAACAACATTGGTTAAAACATTATTGCCGTTTTTGTCGGCTAATACTGCTTCGGTTAAATAAACATTGCCGGTTATTCCTTCTAATCTTCCAAGTTCGTAACTGCCGGCAGGTAGTTCATTGTTATTAAGGTTATAGTACATTATTATTTTTGATGTGTCGCCAATATTCCCCTGTGCATTTTCAAAACCGCTTATATTATGGTTTATAAACTGCAGGTTTCCTATCTCGCTTCCTTTTAATTTTACTTGAATACCGGATAACGGAACATCTGTAGTAAGCATTAGTTTATTATTTATGAGTTCAAGTTTTGCATTACCGTAACTTTGGCTTGCAAAATATTTACCCATACTTTTCCCGCCCATTATTATGTTTACTGTACCAACTACGTCAAGAACATTAATTACACTATCCCTTGCAACATCGGCGGCATCAAATATAAAGGGCTGAGGGTTTTGCCCGAGTATGTAGGAAACTTCGCTAAGAATATCCAATACGCTTACATCAAGGTCGCCGTTTGCATCACCTATGGCTGCTGTAAAAGGCGTTGCATTTGTAATTCTTGAGGAATCCGATTCGCTGAAGTCTGTTCTTACTACTTTATAATAGTAGTAATATTTTTTATTTGGAATTACTTCAAAGTCCGTAAATAATGTATCTGTAACAAGAGAAGAGTTAGCTTGAATAGGCGTAGTAAAAGTTGTATCGGTTAAATGCTCAAAGCGATACATGTTGTAGCCAAGTAAGTCGGGTACAGATTCCGGGTTCCTCCACTCAAGATTTACTTTACCCAGTCCCGCTGTTGCCATAAATTCTGTTGATGCTGATCCCGCTGCATCTATTAAAAATTCAAACCGCTGATCCTCAACCGGTATTTCCCAACCATCCAGATCTCGTGCGCTCGATACTCGTAGTCTGTTTATCCCATCGCCGGTATAAACTTTTATTGTATGGTATGCCGTCCATACTTTGCCATCGGGTGACCAAGTAGACGAATCTATCACAGCTTTCTGAGTGTAAGGCAATCTAACACCAAATGATAAGAAGGGTGTAAAAGTAGTATCCATTGATTTGCTGAAATAAACATTAAATCTTTGCGGTCCAACTCCGACTGGTTCTACATATTCATCCTGAGCATCTTTTCCATTCACAAGAACTTTCCAGACAATTGCATGAGCTGAGTCTGTTGGTTGTTTTAAGTAAGGAGAAAAAACTACTTTTGCAAGAGATGCATCTTCCATAAAGTCAAATATTTTATTTTCAATTCTCATTGAATCAGCAGTACCCCAATATTGATTTTTTTGTTCTTGAAAATATCCGCCATCTGCTAATAAAATTTCCCGATTATTTAAGCCAATAATATTATTAGATTTGGAAAATGGAACTCCCCCTCCGAGAGTAGAAATTTTGCCAATATTATACATGTTATTATAACTAAATTTCATCCGCTGTCCATCAAATCGTCCAACAGAATTGAAATAGGCATTACCAAAATTATCAACGGGGTTATACATCCTAATAATATTTGAATTTTTGATTTCTAGTAAAGGGCCGCCTGGAATAATGTACCATTGTAATACCATCCAGCTATGTAATATTGATTCTGATATTTCTCCGCTACAAACAAGTAACCCATACCAGCCATTAAGTTGAATTGTGGAATTACGTATCAATAATTTCTGTCCGTTTATTGTTCCTCTATTATTCTCCATATAATCCAATTGAACATTCGCATAATTCAGTTCAATTCTTCCATCTGTAGTGCCTATATAAGTTGTTGTTATCATCGTTCCGTTGATATTAATAATAGAATCTTTGGTCCCTTCTCCAATTATTTTTCCATCGTTAACAATCTTTGTATCTATCTGCAAATGAGTACCAGCTTTAATTAACAAAACACCAGTTGGTGTAATTTTATAACTGCCTCTTACTATCCAATTTTTATCTTTTGTTAATACTAATGTATCATCAAGCATCCCTGAGAGTTCTGCTCCATTTTCTACATTAAAAATTATTTCTCTAAAAATAGTATCAGATGATCCATAGTATGATAAATAGACTTCAAATTTAATGTCTCTATCATGTACTACATTAGGACTTATTTTAATACGTAATGGATTTAATTCATTTTTTCTTGTTGAATAAGGTGATATGCTCCCAATGAATGCCTCTTTCTTTATTATATGTGCAGTTGTTGTATCTTCAAATTCATTGAATCTGACCCCGACAAAAACAGAATCAGTTTGTCCCCAAGTGTTTTTTACTTTTAACGATATATCAATTGTTTCACCTGCATCTACTCTGCCGTCACCATCTCCGTCTAAAGTATCTGATAAATTAACTGTAACTAAGCTAATTTTTGGTATTGGAATAATATTTATAAAATCTAAAGCTTTAATAAATCCTTGATAACATGCAATATCTGCTGGTTCAGATGAATATATTATATTTCCCCACATTAATTCTTGTGAGTCTTCGTGTTTAATTTTTTTGTAATGTAAAACAACGCCTGCAACCATCGGGGCTGACATAGAAGTACCTGAATAAATTCGATAATTTCCATTTGGGACACTGCTTAGTATACCGCTGCCAGGTGCAGTAACTTCATAATTCCACTGTTCATAATAATCACTATAAATAGGATCTTCATCATAGTTAGAAAAATTTAAACCGCACCTCGACTTATCTTTAACTCCAAGAACATATGTTAAAGCTGCAGGAAAAAATGTATGCGGCTGCATTCGCTCACAACCTAACAATGGACCAATATAATAATTATCATTCCCTGCCGCAGCAACAAGAATTGTTGTAGCATATGCGTTAGCGAGTGCGTCTTCCATAGTCAAAGATCTCGCATAACTTCCAAAACTCATATTAATAACAGTTGCACCTTTATTTTTTGCATAAACTATGCCTTGAGTAATTGTAGCAGCATCACCTCTACCACTGCTTTGAAATACCTTGATAACCATTATCTTCGCATTCCAGTTCACTCCTGCAATGCCTAATCCATTATTTCCTTTAGCCGCGGCAATTCCTGCCACATGCGTACCGTGGCTGTTATCATCTTTGGGGTCATTATCATTGTTTATCCAATCCCAGCCTCTTATATCATCAATCTTTCCGTTGCCGTCATCGTCTACTCCTGCTACACCGTTTGCTTCAGCCCAGTTAATCCAGATGTTATCTTTTAAATCGGGATGTAACCAGTCAACTCCTGTATCAAGTATTGCAATTATTTGTGTAGTGTCGCCGGTGGTGCTGTCCCAAACTGCATCTACCTGTGTAGCGGGGATTCCCCATTGCTGGCTATACAACGGATCATTCGGCGTAACAACTTTAGGACTTTGCGGATATGGCTGAAACTGATTATTTGAAGTATTCGGCTGTACAAGCGGATGTTCTTTTAACCATTCAATCATCTCAGATTCAGTTAACTCGGGAGACAAAGGCTCACTTTCCACTACCGACATGATGTAATTCGGCTCGGCATAAACCACATTCTCATCCGCCTTTAGTTCTTCTATTGCCTGAAATATTTGGTCGTGCAGTTCTATCTGCAGCTTATAAATATTATGCAGGCTTGGTCTTTCAAATTCCTGTCCGCCGAATGTTTTTAACATCTGCTTTTCTCTAATCCGCTCTGCTTGCGGAAAAAGTTTTTCTGCAGATGAAGCATTATATTTTTGTAATACTTGATCAACCGATGATATACCCACGGAAGATGTTCCGTTTGTCTTAAGCAGTCGCACGCTTATTTCATCTTTAAACTTTACAAGTATTTCACCCGGCACAAATTCACTCTGCTGCATTCGGGGGTCAAGTTTAACTACTTCATCGGTGCCATTGTTAGTAAATAACTGCCCTTGAGAAAATGAAATACCTGCCATTAACACTACAAACAGTAATACTTTTTTCATATATATTCCTTTCATCTC
>JAIOIM010000542.1 GCA_019912505.1 Ignavibacteriaceae bacterium | reverse complement strand
CCCCTAACGGCAGTATTGTTTATCGAGGCAAAACCATAAATAATAGTTTTAATTTTCCAAAGTATGGTCAGTTTCAAGCCGCAGTGGATGCACAATTAACTTTTGTTCTCGATCCGTTGCTTCAAACCCAAAGAGCAAATACATCTTATGGTTCTTTAATATTTAATCATGTAAATGACGGCAGCTTTTACGGTGATGCAAGTAATTTGCAAAGTATGGCAACAAGAATTATTAATGCCGTAAAAACAAAACCAAAACCATTTTTTCTTCTCGGTGGTTACCAAAGACTGAGACAGGATGATTTTAACAATAGGTCTGATCCATCATCGGTTGATATAAACATGCCGCGACTTGTGCAGCTCGTGGACATGTTAAAAAGTGATGCTTCAATCGGAGGTGATATTGAAATTGTCACTCCCGAGTATTTCTCGGTTTTATTAAGAAAAAATTTAGGGTTGTCAGAAGCGCCGGAAAAAGTATCAGTTGCTAATGAATTTAAACTTCTTCAAAATTATCCAAACCCATTTAATCCTTCAACAACTATACGTTTTGTAATAAAGGAGAGGTCGTTTGCAAAAATTAAAATCTTTAACATTATTGGCGAAGAGGTTACTGATTTGGTTAATCAGGAATTTGAACCGGGCTCATACGAAGTTCAGTGGAATGCGGGAGAACTATCGGATGGAATATATTTTGTAAATCTGAGTGCTGGGAAAATTACGAAAAATATCAAAACAGTATTTTTAAAGTAATATATCGTTTTAATGATAAGATCTATGCTGTATCGATAGCAGCTCAGATTTTGAACAACATAAACAACGGTGGATTGTTTATTTTTCTTCATTTATAAAAATTAATTTCCCGCCTTCATTCCTATAATATTTTACTCTGATGCTATCGTCCGATATGGTTTTTATACTTCTTTCAAATATTTGTGGTGTTCCGTCAATAAATTTATAAGAATCGCTTGTTAATGAAGAGTCAGTTTGATGCTCGGAAAAAATTAAACTATTTGAATAATCAAATTGCGGGGAGGGGATTGAGTCAAGCAGAAAACAGTGGACGAACTTTTTTTCGTTTTTATCGAAAAGCCAGAAAAGATATTTTACTTCATCCGTATTTCTGTCGAATTTTATTAATCTGAAATCCGCTGTACCGTCAAAATTATAATCGTCTACCATAAACCCGCCTGAAAAATCACTTCCAACAGGAGTAAGTGTATTTAAATTAATTATTTTTTGCAGCGGTTCCGGGGAATCATTCTGGTAGATGTCTATTCCTCTTACGTTCCATATTTCGCCGGTTGTGTCAATGGGTTCTCCTTGAAGTTCAATGGAGAAATCGAAATTAATATTGCTCCGTTGAAACTTCTCAATTTTACTAACCGGATTTTCGGAAACGGAAAAACTCGTCTGTGTCTGTTTTTCCGAACATCCCCAAAAGGTTAAAAGAAAAAATCCCTCAAGTAGAAATAAATTTTTCAACATAAAAATTCTTCAAAATATTTAGTCAAATATAATGCTTTATTCCCTATATCGACTGCCATTTTTTATCCATTCGGCAGGTCTACCGCCTTTAAGATGGTAGTCAAAATATTCCTTCATCTTTATTGAGTAATCTAACTTATTGGCGTACTTTTTAGGATGATGAGGTTCACCTTTGTATTGGAGAAAAATTACGTCTTTGCCAAGCCGCCTTAACGCAAGATAAAATTCAATGCTCTGATACCACGGCACGGCATCATCTTCGTCACCGTGCATTAGAAGAACCGGGGTGTGCACTTTATCAGCATAAAATAGGGGTGAGTTTTCTAAATAACTTAACGGTTTTTCCCAAAGGCTCCCGCCAATTCTGCTTTGTGCTTTTTCGTACTGAAATTGTCTTGCCATTCCGGTACCCCAGCGTATACCGCCGTAGGCACTCGTCATATTGCTAACCGGTGCACCGGCAACGGCACAATTGAATATGTCTGTTTGGGTTATAACAAACGCAGTTTCATAACCGCTCCATGAGTGTCCGTGCAGACCGATAGCTTTCGGATCAGCGACACCCATTGCAATTAATTTTTGAACGCCCGGGATGAGACATTTAACCGCCGACAAACCCGGACGACCGATTTCATATCGTACATCGGGAAGGAAAACTATATAATCA
>JAIOIM010000541.1 GCA_019912505.1 Ignavibacteriaceae bacterium | reverse complement strand
CTTTACAATACTATAGCATATGTAGAAGTAAGTGAATTTCTAAGAAATGATTACAATCTGTCAAAAAGTGAAATACCAGTGGTGATTGTCTCTGGACCAACCCCAAAAAACTTAATCTTAGAACGAGTTGGAGAGGATACATTAAAAATAGGAGAAAATGTATTGCTTTTTTTAAGTGCTAGCCGATTAATAGCCGAAACAAAAATAAATCAACAAGTTGAAGAATATAGGAAGTTGGTAGATAATCCAATTGTTAAGTTTAAGATATTATCAAAATATGAAGTGAAAAATGGTAATATTGTGGACAGAAGAGGGAGTTATATGACTATGGAAAATATAAAGAAAGTCATTGATTCTGTAACTATTGCAATAAATAAAAGCGAAATAAAATAAATAGAGGAAAATTTAATGATTTTCAGATACTTAAAATTTAGCATGTTTTTATGCTTAACAGTCGTTCAACTATCAAGTACACTAGCGCAACAGTGTTTTATTTATTCGGGTAAAAAGTGGAATATCAGTTCGGTCACCTATCGGATAAATAGTAATATTGGTGATGCACTTACAACACAAAATCAATACGAAACTGCAATATATAATGCCGCTCAGAGTTGGAATAATGCAGACGCAAACTTCCAATTAATAAAAGGAACAAATGTAGATTATGAGAGGGGTTCTGAACCTACAAATGTTTTTCAAGTTGGTAAGTATTATGAATTCGTCGGTCCACTTGGATGCACAGATAGGTATTTATGTAATTGATGCATCGTTAACCGTTGAATCGGATTTTACATTAAATCTTTCACAGGGAACAAATCTATTTTTTAATACGGGTGTAAACTTTACAGTAAATGGAACATTATACGCAAATAAAAATAACTTTGCACTTGCCGGGCTTACAAACGATCATTGGGGTTATATCGATTTTACAAATCAGTTCAGTGCCGGTTCGTATTTAACAAACTGCGAAATAATTAATTCAGCGGGTCTTAAGATTAGGAACGGCGCGGATATCATGTTAGATAATAATCATATTAAAAATAGCACACAGGGCATTTACATATATAATTCTCAACCGCTGATTTTAAACAATTATATTGAGGATCCTACCCAAAATGGAATATACGGTGATGCTTCCGGTTTAAGCCCGATTATACAGGGGAATAAAATATATCAATTTACAAACATGTATAGTTACCAGGGTATTTATCTCGGGAATAATACAAATGCACGTGTCATCGGGAACGATGTAAACGGATTTTTGCATGGGGCATACTTGGGCGGCGGTTGCTACACTGAAACCATGCTGGCTGATGGTTATTCGCCATATCCAAATAATAGGTTTATGAATAATAGATATGGAATAACAACAGCCTGGGGAAGCAGTACCATAGCCGGCTGGGATGATCAATCGGCAGCTTTTAATAGTATTTATGGTAATCAAACATATGATGCATACTGTTATCAACACAGTTGGCTTGCTGCATACTATGATTATTGGGGTTCAAATCCTCAATTATATGCAGATGGAACATCCTTTTTGGAGGTGGAAGAATTTCTTCCGGAAAATCCATGGTCTCAAAAGAGTAAAAAATTAACATCTTCTGTCGCTGGTTTAGAAAATCAACTTCTATTAAAACCCGATTCATTATCAATCTTTGAAGGAATTATTTTAGAGAGACAGGGCAAAATAAATCAGGCAATTAATTTTTATAAGAAGTTAATTCGTGATGATATGTATGTCGATTTTGCTTTTGCTAAACTGTTAGATATAAAAAATCGATATGATCGAAAAGAATTGAAAGGTTACTTTAAAAGTATTGCAAACAGCAACAATATTCATAAAGCAAAGCTAAAGAAAATTGTTGCGGATTTGGAATTAAATGATAATCTATTTTATAATGCAATTTCGAATTACAATAATGCAATAAGCGTCTCGAACTCTTACGATGGAATCAATGCACGATTTGCAAAATTGTTTGCTTATGCTAATGTAAAAAATGATATTGATTCTGCTTCGATATTATTAAGCGAACTTAGACAATTAAGTTTAACAGAAGATGAATTTTTAATGAAACTGCAAATGGCAGACAATTTACTTTCTGAAAAAAGATTTTTTAAAACATCTCAAACAATTGATGCTGTAGTAAATTCGTATGATATTTCGCAGAACTATCCAAACCCATTCAACCCATCAACCACAATCCGCTACCAGATACCGGAAGATGGAATGGTTACACTGAAGGTTTATGACATACTCGGCAGAGAAGTAAAAACCCTCGTTAACGATTTCAAAACAAAAGGACATTACGAAGTAAACTTCGATGCCAGCAACCTCGCAAGCGGTTTGTACATTTACGAAATAAAAAGCGGCAGCTTTAAGACATCCAAAAAGATGACGTTCATCAAATAATATATTCAATCAGCCCGCTGTGTTTGTAGCGGGCTGATTTTTAAAAGCAGCAATAACCACACTTACTTTTAAAAATTAATTACTACACCAACTTGCTGCAGCGAAAAGTAAGGCATAAAAGTAAGCTCTTCTTTATTTTCTTTTTTCTTATCTAAATTTGTTATAAATGAACCTGTAAAATACCCTATTGCCGAGCCGAGGAATACATCGGACGCCCAGTGGGCATTATTATATACCCTGGAGGCAGCGACCCAACCGGCAGCACCGTACCAAAATATTTTCCAGTAAGAATTATCGAGATGATCTGCCATAACTGTGGAAACCGCAAAAGCAACTGTCGTGTGTCCGCTTGGAAGTGACAACAGTTCATCATTAGAGATTTGCAGCGGTTTAAAAAAGAATTGGCTGTCACCGGCGTAAGGTCTTCTTCTTCCGGTTGCCGCTTTAAGCACGGTTGCAATTAAACCGGAATAAATAAGTGCTTCCGAAACATGCAGTCCCAGTTTGCGAATGCCGCTATCCCCTGCAATCAATCCATAAGCATACAAACCGCCCGGTATTAAAAGCGTGTACCCGCTGCCGTAATATTTGTCAGTTATAAATAATTTGTTATTAAAAATTGTTTTTTTCAGTTGCGAAAAACTTCTTACGTTTTTATCAATCGAAAACAAAACAGCAGTGCCTCCTGCTACAGAACCCAACGCAAGAAAATCGTTCCCCGAATAGTGAAACGGTGATGATGCAAGACTGCTGCCTGCAAAAACAAAATGGTTAAAATCTTCAACAATTTTTTCACTGATGTTTTTTTCCGGTGTTTCATTTTGTGCAAATAAATTTCCCGCTTGAGATATTACAAAGCTTAGTATAATTACAGTTATTAGTTTCAAATTTTTATTACTCTTTTTTTGTAGCGCAAATGTAAAAAAAAGCCGGAACAAATCCGGCTTAATAAAATGAACAAACAATATTAGGAAAAGTTTTTAAAAGGATTAGTCCTCTTCGTCTTTTTCATCTTCTTCTTTTTCTGATTTTTTCACATGCTTTGTTAAAGGTTTTCCGGCTTTATCAAAAATAAGGTCTTTTTTCTCTTTTCCTTTTGTTATTTCTGCTTCAAACGTAGTGATGCCTTTGTTATCAACAATCTTTGCGGCTTCGGTAAGTGAAAAACCTTTATAGTTTTCGCTTACATATTTTTTCACGTTTGTCGGCAGCGCTTTTATATCCATTACGGTTTCGGTTTCCATAAGTTTCCCGTCATCATTAAGTACGACAGAAATTTTTACAGAACCTTCTTTAAAACTTGCTTCGAATTCTTCTTTTCCTTCTTTATCCCATTTTACATCGGCAGCCTTGGGATGAAGTTTAGCAAATGCATCTTTTACCTTTTTCGGTACTTCCGTATTTTGGGCAAAAGCGGTTAAAGAAAAAATTAATCCGATCAATAAAACAAATTTAGCTTTCATTACAAACCTCATATTAATTATTAAATACCCTACAAAAATAATACACGAACCTGAAGGAATTTTGTAGTAGAATATCTATTCCGTTTCAATTATTCGCATCAACGTAGGCAGAACAATAAGCAGAAGCGGCAAGGCAATAATCATCCCGCCTATAATTGCAATTGCAAGCGGCTGGTGCATCTGAGCGCCGGTTCCCATTCCTAGAGCGAGAGGTGCTAACGCCGTAATTGCGCCGAGTGCAGTCATTAATTTTGGACGAAGCCTGGTTGATATTGAATAGATAAGAGATTCATCTTTGCTCATATTACTTTTTCGCGCTTCGGCATATTGTAAATAAGTGAATATTGAATTTTCACCTATTATTCCTACAATCATTATTATGCCTGTGTAACTGCCTACATTTAAAGGCGTTCCGGTAATGTATAAAGCAATAAGGCTGCCGGATACTCCGAGAACAGCAGTTGTAATAATACCAAGCGCCGTAGTTAAATTTCTAAAAAGAAATAAGATTATTATAAAAACAAGAAGGACTGCCGATATTAAAATTATCAAGAGTTCGCCGAATGCTTTTTGCTGCTGAGCGTAAGCACCGCCGTAAACTATTTCATACCCGGAGGGTAACGAGAGTCGGGTACTGATTTTTTGTTTTATATCCTTTAATGTACTGCCGAGATCACGGTTATCTAACCTCGCTTTCACCGCAACCATCGGTTTTAGATTTTCGCGCTCTATTTCAGCAACGCCTTTGCTTACATTTACACCTGCAAATTCATACATAGGTTTTAATTTGCCGTTATTCAAAAAGATAGAACTATTTTTTAGGGTATTTAACGTAGGTGCATTTTTGTACTCTAACATTCTAATATTTACATATTGATTTTTTTCTAACACATTGCCAACAATTGTCCCCTCAATTTTTGTCTGCATTTGAAAGTAGAAATTATCAGGAGTAAGATTATACTGAGAAAGTTTTGCAGCATCCGGCACAAATTTAATTTCTGGTCCGGCAATTACTAAACCATTAAAAACATCCACCGTACCTTTTACTTCTGTTATAATCGAAGCAACAGTATCGGCAATAGATTTTAACTTTTCATGATTTTCACCGAATATTTTTATCTCGATTGGCTGTGCCGATTCCATTAGATCGCCGAGCATATCACCAATCACTTGTCCGAATTCAATTTTTAAGGAAGGCAGCACTGCCTCAACTTTTTTTCTTATTTCATCAGCAATCTCGGCAGTAGTTTTATTTCTTTTGTCGTTCAATTGAATTAAATAATCACCGTCATTCGGTTCTGTGATAAAAAATCCAAGTTGCGTACCTGTTCTGCGCGAAAAATTTTTTATTTCCGGAATTGTGTGTAAAATTTTATCAATTACAAGAAGCATTTCATTGGTTGCCTCCAGCGATGAACCGGGCGGACTCACATAATCGAGCACGAGTGAGCCTTCATCCATCTCGGGTAAAAAACCCGAAGCCAATTTTGGAAGAATATAAATGGAAGCTACTATCAGCATTGTGCTGAATAAACCTGAGATTAATGGTCGGCGAATAAAATAATCCACCCAGTCTCTCCGTTTTATTTCCTTTTGATCTTTTTTTACAGAATGTTTTTCCTTCGATAATAAAATGTAAACAACAGGCAGGATTACCCAAACAACAAAAAAGGAAGAGACCAGTGTTATAATCATTGTGTCTGTCATTACTTTAAAATATGAACCGGCAACCCCGCTCATCAAAACAAACGGTAAAAATATTACAATTGTACTCAACGATGAGCCCACCATTGCGGGGAATAAATATTTTATTGCTTTGTTGACGAGTGTAAAACTGCTTTCCGTAGGATGCTCCTCATGCGTGCGGTGAATTTGTTCCACTACAATGATTGCATCATCAATAATAAGACCTATTGCGGCGGCAATTGCGCCTATTGTCATTATATTTAACGTGTAACCGAATACATAAAGAAAAATTAAAGTAAGGCTTAACGTAATTGGTATAGTTATTAAA
>JAIOIM010000540.1 GCA_019912505.1 Ignavibacteriaceae bacterium | reverse complement strand
GTCAATATCTGCATCCGGGTTTATGATAGCATTGTAATGCTCGCCAAGATTAAACCCGATACAATCGAAAATTTTGTCCGATCCGTTTTGCCTGAAGCATACCAGCAGATGATTGTTGCCGACTATCCTCGGTGAGTTTACAACAGTCACATTTTCTGCAAGAAAAGTTGGGCGCATATTACCCGGACCAAATGGCGAAAACTGATCTATAATTCTAAAGAACTTTGGCGTTATCTCGGAAAATTTAATTCTGTCGTCAATCTTTATTTCCGGAACTAATTCTGCTTTTGTAATCGAATCTTTTACAACCTTATTAAATTTCTCTTTGAACTCTTCGAGTTTGTCAAGTTCAACAGCTAAGCCTGCCGCCGCCTGATGACCGCCGAAGTGAATTAATAAATCTTCACACTTTTTTAACGCTTCGTAAATATTAAAATTAGAAATGCTGCGGGCGGAGCCTTTTGCAACACCGTCTATTGTTGTAAGCATAATAGTGGGGCGGTAATATTTTTCAACCATGCGGGATGCTACAATACCTATAACCCCGGGATGCCAATCATCACCATGCAGAATGATAGGAATATCAACATCGAGCTTTAAAGAATTTTCAACAAGATCAAGTGCCTGCTCAAAAGTATCTTCATCTATTTTGCGGCGGGCAATGTTTTCCGACTCGAGTATTTTTGCAAGCTCAAAAGCTTTTTCAACATCTTCTGTTATTAAAAGCTCAACCGCTCTTTCGGCGTCTCCAAGTCTTCCAACCGCGTTAATACGGGGCGCAATTGTAAATACAACCTGCCCGCTCGAAAGATTACCGGGCTCCATGTTGCTTATCTTTATCAGAGCAAGAATTCCGGGACGCGGATTTTCATTAACAAGATTTAATCCTTCTTTTACAAGAATACGATTCTCGTCAATCAGCGGAACAATATCCGCAGCAGCAGCGAGTGCAGCAAGATCGATATATTTTAAGGGAAGATTTCTTTTCCCTATTCTTTCCGCAACACCCTGTGCAAGCTTGAATGCAACACCGGCACCCGACAAATATCCGAAAGGATAATTGCACTGAGGTTTCAGCGGATCCAAAACAGCAAGCGCCGGGGGCAGCTCATCTTTCGGTTGATGATGATCGCAGATGATTACATCCATACCGAGAGTATTGGCATATTTAGTTTCTTCAACCGCGGTAATACCGCAGTCTACAGTAATTACAAGATTTGTCCCGCGTTCTTTTACGAAATCCATACTTTGTGTAGAAAGACCGTAACCTTCAGTTAACCGCTTTGGAATATAATATTCAACATTTGCGCCGAGTTCTTTTAAGAACATGTACAATAATGCTGTTGAGCATGTGCCGTCAACATCATAGTCGCCGTAAACTGTAATTAATTCATTTTCTGTAAGTGCAGTAATAACCCTTGTGGTAGCGGTTTCCATACCATCCATCAAAAACGGATCGTGAAGCGATTCGAGTGAGGGACGGAAAAAGTATTTAGCCTGTGCAAAGTTTTTTATTTCCCTTTGTACAAGCAGGCGTGCAAGAACATCGGAAATGTTCAGGGAGTCCGCAAGCGACTTTACCGTGTAGTCGTCTATAGCTTCTCTTATTTTCCAACGTTTCAGCAACATATGTTAAAACCTAAAAATAAAAGAACAATAAAATAGAATAGCCGTATAAGCCGAATTTTGTATTCCCTGCAAAGCGGGGAAGGCAATTATTTGTCTAGTATATGAATTACTCCATACATCGAGCGGTCTACCCGAAAGCACTAAGGGCGAACAACCCCGTTCCGGAAAACCGGAAGACTTTCTGCTTGACCTTGCTTCGGATGGGGTTTGCCTTGTTCCGTAATTAGCGGAATCCCATACGGGACCGGCAATGTTACCATTACCGCGGTAGGCTCTTACCCTGCCATTTCAACCTTACTCCGATGAATCGGGGCGGTATATTTTCTGTGGCACTTTCCGTAACCGGAACTTTCGATTCCGGCTCCCGGGCGTTACCCGGCATCCTGTTCTGCGAAGTTCGGACTTTCCTCTCTCCCAATCGGGACAGCAATTGCCCCGGCTATTCTACTATTTATTCTTGATGATAAAATTGTATTTCAGTACAATTTATAACAATACCTTATATTTTATAACTAAAGTTAAGTTGTTATTAATTGATTAATTTAATTAGTGAAATATAATAAATTAACATTACCTAAAACAGGAGAAAAACTTCGGGGCGGTACAAGCGTTTAGTTTTGCTGCTCTCTGGTTTTGGTTTGCTAATTAACTTATTTTAAATTGTGTTTTTCAAAACCGTTTTATTAAATAT
>JAIOIM010000539.1 GCA_019912505.1 Ignavibacteriaceae bacterium | reverse complement strand
GGTCCGCAGAGATAAAATGTTTTATTAAAATCATCAACAGAAGATTTTAGAAATTCTTCGGTTATAAATCCGTTGCCATAGCCCTCCACTTTTTCATCCGATAAAATATTTTTAAAATTTTTGCCTAATATTTTTACAAATTCGTCTTTATGAATAATATCATTTTCCATTTTATTTGCAAAAATTAATTTGTTGTTTCCAATTTTATTTTCTGAATTTAAGCTTCTAATAATTGCAATAAAGGGGGTTACACCGGCACCGCCAGCAATAAATATACCTTCGCCTTTATACTGAATTGAGCCCCATGGATCGCTGATAATAACTTCGTCACCTGTTTGAAGATTAGCAATTTCCTTAGTAACGCCATTATGCTCGTTATAAATTTTTATAGTGAACTCAAGATAATCCCACTCATTTAAACCGGTAAAAGTAAATGCGCGCTTTTGCTCGGCATAACCGGATTTATTAACTGCAACATCCGCCGCCTGTCCCGGCGTAAAGCTAAACCCTTTTGGCTTTTCTAACTTTAAGGATTTTACATCGTGCGTAACATTTGTAATTCCCAATACTTTTACTTTGTAATCACTCATAACATACCTCTTCATTTAATATTATCTATTGAAAAAAAATGAGTTTTAGTTCCTGTAATAGGTTTTTAACTAAATCTAATATTTATTTTGTACTTCTGTTAGAAACATAATTCCCAACTTCCGATCTGAAACCAACAGCTAAACGGTTCCATCCATTTATTACTACAATTGACATTGTTAATTCAACAATCTCTTCGGGTGAAAATAATCTTTCCACTTCTTTATAAACTTCATCAGGTGCGCCGGTATTAGAAATATTTGTTAGAGACTCGCACCAGTCAAGCGCGGCTCTCTCACGTTCTGAATAAAACGGGGCTTCTTTCCAGGCAGCTAAAACATGCAGCCTTTGTTCACTTTCACCAAGTGCAATTGCATCTTTAGTGTGCATATCAAGACAATGTCCGCATCCGTTAATTTGAGATGCTCTTATTTTTACAAGCTCTAAAAGCTTATGATCAATTTTACTTTCATCAACTACTTTTTGTAAACCTAACATTGCTTCTAATCCTTTTGGCAATGCCTTATACCAATCTAACCGCATAATATTTCTCCTTTTAAAACAATTAATTTCTATTAAGAAAACTTCTTAACACATACTGCAGTATTCCGCCATTTTTGAAATATTCAACTTCTATCGGCGAATCGAGTTTAGCAGTAGCATAAAATTCTTTATTCGTTTTATTATCATTTTTAACAACAACTTTAATTTTTTTATTTGGATGAAGATCTTCCATTCCAATTA
>JAIOIM010000538.1 GCA_019912505.1 Ignavibacteriaceae bacterium | reverse complement strand
CGAGACCGCCCCGTTCAACCACTCTGGCATCTCTCCAAATTTGTTTTTTTTGTTTTAACTAAACAAAAAACTAACGAGCAAAATTAATAATATTCCGGCTGTAAATGAAGTGATGACTAAGTATTTATGACTTTTAATCATCTCGCCAAAGACTGCATGAACCGCAAGGTAAACAAATCCGCCCGCAATATGCGCCATAACAGCCCCCATTATTGCCGGAGGAATGTTCGATTGAAAGATAAATTGCCCAAGCACGGCACCTACAATTGTAACTGCTTCAACACCGGCAACGCTTAATAATATTTTTTTTCTTGTGTAATTCGAGCCAATCATCAAAGCCGCGAGTGCAAGCCCTTCCGGAAATTTGTGTGCCATAATTGCAATAAAAACCGAATCGTTTTCTCCCTGAATATGCTCCGCACCGCCGGATGCAAGAGCCATTCCATCTAACAATGAATGAATTGATAATGCTACAAGTAATGTTAAAACTATTTCCGAGAATTTTTTCGTCGTGGTTTCATCAAAATGGCTGGCACTGCATGCAGGACAAACGTGCGAAAAATATTTACTAATAAAATAAAAAAGTAAATATCCGGTTGCTGCTCCCAATACTAATTCAAGCAAATTTATACTTTGTGCCGATTCTGGCAGCAATGTAAAAGCCGCAGCCCCAAGCAAAGCTCCTGCCGAAAATGAAATTAACGCGCAAAGTTTATTGTGACTTAATTTTATAGAGAATAAAAAAACAGCACCAAAAACAGCAGATGCAACCGCAGCACTGGATTTAATTAATATTTCTGTTAACATTTACTTTTCTAAAAATGAGTGGTAAATCTATACAAAACGAAACCTAATTGAAATTGCATTAATTATTTGATGTTGTATTTTAAATTTGATTACCTTTTCCAAGAATATGCTTTGTAATGCCGACTCAAAATTTTATATTTGTAACTCATTTTTCGGACGGGTGCAGGAGTGGTTGAACTGGCTACCCTGGAAAGGTAGTGTACCCGCAAGGGTACCGTGGGTTCG
>JAIOIM010000537.1 GCA_019912505.1 Ignavibacteriaceae bacterium | reverse complement strand
GTTATAGTATTATCCTTATCGGCACTAAGAATATCTTTCGGAAGAGCCACATCAAACGGATATTCGCCGCCGGGATGTCTGTAGATGATAACATTATTTAGGGAAATATCGGCGGTGTAGTTAATTCCAAAAAAAACCAATTTAGCATTAAACCGTGTTAAATCGTCTTTGCTGATTGGGAATTTTCTTTCAAAAATTAAATCTCCTTCGCCTTTAAAAATCGAGGGAACCGTAACGGAATATTTCTTTGTGTCTTTTTCGTTGTCGGTATAAACATTCCACTGCCCGTCAAGAGGGATAATTTTCCGCGTGGAGGTGATGTCAAAAAAAGCAGAATCAACTGTTTTTATCGAATAGTTTGGAAGTTCATTAAATGTAATTTGCCCGATTGACTGCCGGGTTACAGAAATGAAAACTACAAGAAATAATACTAAAAATTGTTTGGGCAAACCCATCCGCAAATTGCATCCTACCATATAAAATTAAACCTGCAAATATACTACATAAAGGAGGGGGAAGCAATGGAATTTCGGGGCGAGAGAAGGTCACAATTCTTTCGCCCGAAATTATTAATCTGTTATAAAATAATGCCTTAAGCTGATTTTATAATGCCGATGAATGAATCGGCTTTAAGACAGGCACCGCCAACAAGCGCGCCGTCTATATTTTTTCTGGAAAGCAGGTCGGCTGCATTTTCCGGTTTCACACTCCCGCCGTATTGAATTACAATATTTTCGGCTGCGGTTTCGGAATATAATTCCTTTATTAACGAGCGAACAAATGAGTGAACCTCCTCTGCCTGTTCAGGTGTTGCGGTTTTTCCGGTGCCAATAGCCCAGACCGGCTCGTATGCTACAACAAGGTTTACCAGGTCAGACTCGGGGATGTCTTTTAGTCCTTCGGTAACCTGACGTTTAACCACTTCATTTGTTATTCCGCTTTCTCTTTCCGAAAGAGTTTCGCCAAAGCAGAAGATAGGTTTTAAACCTGCAGAAAAAGCTTTTTTTACTTTTTTGTTGATGTCATCATCGCTCTCATTAAAAATTGTGCGTCTTTCCGAGTGACCCAAAATAACATACTCGCAACCGGCACTTTTTAACATACTTGATGAAATTTCGCCTGTAAATGCGCCTTTGTCTTCGGCGTGCATATTTTGTGCGCCAAGTTTTACAACAGAGCCTTTTAACAACCCTGCCGATTCCGAAAGGGATGTATAGGGAGGACAGATAATAACATCACAATTAACTTTTTCGTTTTTCAATTTTTCAAGAATGCCATTTATTAATTCTTTCGACTCTTCCAAATTGTTAAACATTTTCCAGTTGCCGGCTACTATTTTTTTACGCATTATTTCCTCGCTTATATGTATAAAAATGAATATGAAAGTTACAAAAGCATAAAAGTTTATTCAAACCGTTTTATTACATTTCTTTGTGATATTATAAATTCTTATTTTTAGACCGATTATTTGAGGTTTCTGCAGGTGTCTGCCATAAAAATAATACCCCGGGAAGAATTTCTGATAATTGAATACTACAATAACAGTAAATGAATAAAAACATAGCCGTTGTTGCGGTAAGCGGCGGAATGGATAGCTGTGTAGCCGCTGCCATTGCCGCACAAAAATATAACCTTGCTTTTGCCCACATAAATTACGGGCAGAGAACCGAAAAGAGAGAGTTAAAAGCATTCAATGATTTAGCGGATTTTTACAAAGTTAAAAACCGGCTCGTTATAGATTTCCGGCATCTTTCTGAGATAGGCGGTTCTTCGCTTACCGATTTTTCGCTTGAGGTAACGGACGCAGATTTAACAAGCAGCAAAATACCATCGTCATACGTTCCTTTTAGAAATGCAAATATATTGTCCGCTTGTGTTAGTTGGGCGGAGGTATTAAAAGCTTCGGCAATATTTATAGGTGCTGTTTATGAAGATTCTTCCGGTTATCCGGATTGCCGACCCGATTTTTTTTCAGCCTATGAAAAGATGATCGAACTTGGAACAAAACCGGAAACAAAGATAAAAATAGAAACTCCGATAATAAACTTTTCCAAGCAGCAGATTGTTGCCAAAGGTATTGAACTTAACGCACCGCTTAATCTAACGTGGTCGTGTTATAAAAATGAAGATAAAGCATGCGGCGTTTGCGACAGCTGTGCGTTGCGTTTGAGAGGATTTTATAAAGCCGGTTTAACCGACCCAATTGATTATGTGGTGAGACCGGAGTACAAGGAGAAGGGGTAAAGTTGGAAGTAGAAAGTAAAAAGTTGAAAGTAGAAAAAAAAAGGAATAGTTATGAACGAAAAAGTAAAACTTATAGAAGTATTTGAAAACAAATATCCGGGACGCGATTATAATATTATACACACTGCGCCGGAATTTACATCCGTCTGCCCCAAAACGGGTCAGCCCGATTTTGCAACAATTATTTTAGAGTATGTACCCGACAAATATTGCATCGAGTTAAAGTCGTTGAAACTTTATTATAACTCGTACCGCAATGATGGAATTTATTTTGAGAGTGTTACCAACCAGATACTTGATGATTTGGTTGAAGCATGCCAGCCCCGCTACTTGCATATTACTGCCGAGTTTAATGTCCGCGGCGGAATTGGTTCTGTTATAGAAGTTGAGTACGAGAGCGAAGATTTTTTTAAAGATAATCTGTTGTAAAATTTATGTCATCCGAAAGTGATAGCAAAAAAGAATTCGCAGAAAAAAAAGAAAAACTTTTTAAAGCCGGTCTTTCAAACCACGAAGCTTTTAAGTTTAGTCTACAGTATAGTCTGCTTGTTGAAGAACAAATACGGCAAATTTCCGCAGGTAATAAATACAACTTCGCTGTTGTATCAGCCGGAAGCTTTAGCCGTCGCGAGCTGTCACCTTACTCAGACATCGACATAATAATTATCACCCAATCGGTTGATGCCGACGGTGCCGAAATTGCTTTACTTATTACAAAACTGTGGGATAACGGTCTGGAAGTTTCGCATACTGTGCGGGAGTTTGAAGACATTGCCAGGTTTATATCGGAAGACCTGCATACATTTACACAATTTTTTGAAACACGTTTTATTCTCGGCAGCGATGCTGTTTACCAAAAGTGGAATTCGCAGTTGTTCAATGAAATAACGGATGACGTGAGAATTAAGCTTTTAAAAGAACTCTTTGAAGATACTGAAGTTCGATACGCAAAATTCGGCAATTCGCCAAAAGTTTTGGAACCTAACATAAAACAAACTGCCGGCGGCTTGCGCGATTTTCAGGCAGTTGAGTGGATGTTTATACTTCAGACCAAAACTCTTTTGAATAAACAATCCGAAAAAACGCAAGCAGAAACTTTTATTGAACTTTTAAAAGAATATAAATATACAACCCCGAATGAATGTGCGCGATTACTAAAAAGTTATCAGTTTTTATTAAAAGTCCGTAATCTTCTCCATTTAACATCTAAACAAAAAAACGACAGGTTAGAGTTTAATGCACAAATAAAACTTGCCAATGTTCTTCACCACAAAAAAGATTCGCTCGGCATTTTTATGCGCGATTATTTTGAAGGAGCAAACATACTCAACCGTTTCTGCAAATCGATGATTAAGAAATTTCACGAAGAAATTACAGACCCGCTCCCCGATTCCCTTGCCATTCAGCTTGATGATGATTTTATTATAAAAGGAAAAACTATATCGGTTATCGGCAGCCACAGGCTTCATCTTTCTGATATTTTACGTGCATTTTATTATAGGGGTCTACATCTTGCCCACTTTGACGAAAACCTCCGTTCGCATATCATCGAAGTTGTAGAAGAAATTAACCAGGATACTTCACAAGTTGTTGTTTCCTCCGTTTTTTTTCGGGAGATACTGAAGCTTCCAAGAAATGTGGAGCAAACCCTATCGGTAATGAATGAACTCGGAGTGCTTAAAGCTTATATGCCGGAGTTTACCGACTTAATAGGGTTTTTGCAACACGGGGTTTACCATTGTTACACCGCGGATGAACATACTTTAGATACAGTAAGGAATCTTGAAAAATTAGAAAAAGATGTTTCGCTTCTCGGGCGTATTTATAACAACCTTAACGACCATGAAATTTTATTTCTTGCAATGTTATTTCACGATATTGCAAAGCCCGTAAATATTTCCGGGCATGAGATAATCGGTGCCGAAATTGCGGCTACAGTTATGCAGCGCATGGGTTATAATGACGAAGATATTGAAAAGGTCGCCTTCCTTGTTCGTAACCATCTTGTAATGGAGCAAACAGCATTCAGGCGAAATTTAAATGATCCGGAAACCTTAAACATTTTTACATCCCGTTTTAGTACGGTTGAAAACCTTGATCTTCTTTATTTGGTAACCTATGCAGATTTATCATCTGTAAACCCGGCAATCTGGACATCGTGGAAAAGCGATCTGCTTTCAGAACTCTACCGAAAATCTAAAGCAATGCTTGAGGACCAAATATCAGGTGAAGAACTTCTTATTTCTAACACATATGTTATTCCCAAAGAAATCAGCAAACACTCCCCCCATATAAATGAAGACAATGTGCAGGAACATATAGACTCAATTAACGATATTACATACGCACACCAGTTTACCGATGAGGAAATTGCCCGGCATGTGGAAGAAATACAAAAGGGTGAAAGTGTTTCCGCTTTTTTTAAAGAAATAAGCGATTACACAAACATTACTGTTATTACAAAAGATTACCCGTCTCTCCTTTCTCGCTTGTGCGGCGTGTTTTCTATAAATGATGCCAGCATACATGACGCGAAAATTTTTACCCGTAAAGACGGAATTGTAATTGATACATTTAATCTTGCCGATTTTAGAACTCAGAAAAAAATTGATCCGCAGCGTTACGAAAAAATAACAGAAGACTTAAAGGCTGTAATTTCCGGTATGCTCCAGCTTAACCGGGAGTTTGCCCGGATGAAAAATAAATGGTGGCGCATTGAAAATAAATTTTTTAAACGATCGGGCAAAGTAAAAGTAGTGTTTGAAAACCATGAGAAGTACACAATACTTGATATCTTTTCCCCTGACCGGCTTGGCTTTTTGTACCAGGTAACACGCAAAATGAACGAACTGGGGTTGATAATATACTTCGCAAAAATATCTACAAAAGGGGATGATATTGTCGATTCATTTTACGTTCTCGACCGCAGCGGCAAAAAAATTTCCACGAATGATTATGAATTAATAATTACCGAACTTACCACTACGATTAATTTAATGTTATAGGATTTATTTTGAACTTAAATGAAAATGAAAAGCCGATAGGAGTTTTCGACTCCGGAATCGGTGGATTAACCGTTGTTAAAAGAATTGCTTCCACATTACCCAATGAAAATATTATATATTTCGGTGATACTGCACGCGTTCCATACGGCTCAAAATCAAATTTAACAGTGATAGAATATTCTTTGCAGGATGCTCGGTTTTTGATAAACAAAGGTGTAAAAGCAATTGTAGTTGCATGCAATACGGCATCTTCAATTGCGCTTGATGAATTAAGAAAACATTTTGCTCTGCCTATAATAGGTATGATTGAACCCGGAGCGCAGGCAGCAAAAGCAGCGACAAAGAGTGGCAAAATTGGAGTAATTGGAACAAGGGCTACAATCGGCAACAAAGCATATTCTGAAGCGATTAGAAAACTTGACGCAAAACTTGATGTGGTTGAAAGAGCGTGCCCACTTTTTGTGCCGCTTGCCGAAGAAGGCTGGATTGATCACAAAGCAACATACGAAATTGCGGAAGAGTATCTAAAAGAACTTCGCAGTCTTAACATTGATACTCTCGTGCTCGGTTGTACACATTATCCTATACTTTCTAAAGTAATAAAAAAAGTTATCGGCGAAAATGTTACTCTCATAGACTCAGGGGTGGCTTCTGCAGAAATTGTTGAAAACGAGTTAAACAAAATAAACTTGCTTACCGAGAACAAATTGCAGGGAAAGCAAGAATTTTATGTTAGTGATATTCCTGTAAAATTTAAAGAAGTAGCCGACCTCTTTCTCGGGCGCACCATAAACCATGTGCATAAAGTTGACTTAGAAGTATTAACCGAAATCTAAATTAATTTTCAAACAGCGCGCGTATTTCCTCTATGTTTTCTGTTTTGCCAAGTGCTAACATAAATTTAATCCGCGCCTTTTGACCGTTTAAATAATCAGAAAAAATTACACCAAGTTTATGCAGGTGTTTACCAGCGCCCGGGTAACTATAAACATCAAGCGTTTCACCCGCGGGGCAGCGGGAAACAAGTACAACAGGTATTCCTTTTTCTAAAACATATTTTATCCCTTCAAACGCTTCGGGGGGAACATTACCAACTCCAAGGGCTTCAATCACAAGTCCGTTGGTTTTACTGTCGGCAGAAAATTTAAAAAACTTTTCATTCATCCCAGCATATACAGTCAGCAAATCAACATTAGAATTTAACTTATCGGTTTGAATTACTTCGAGCTTTCTCGGCAGTCTGTTTAAAATTACTCTTCCGTTTTGGATAAAACCGAGCGAACCAAAGTCGAGGCTTTGAAATGTATCAACCTCATCTGTTACTGTTTTTGTAACTTCACTGGCTGCGTTTATTTCGCCGTTCAAACAAACAAGCACGCCTATTCCCCGGCAATTATCATTCAGACAAATTTGAATAGCATCTAACATATTGCGCGGTCCGTCCCAGTCAGGTTCAGAGCTGTTTTTCATCGAGCCTATAACTACAATTGGGATTTCTGTTTTTATTGTTAAATCGAGAAGGTAGGCAGTTTCTTCAAGTGTGTCGGTGCCGTGCGTAACTATAACGCCGACGTAATTGTCTTCGGCAATCAATGTCTGAATTTTTTTTGAAAGCGTAAGCATCAGTTCAGGCGTCATATGCGGACCCGGATATTTACCGAAATCGTAACATGTAATATCCGCAAGCTGCTTTGCTGCGGGTATCATTTCAAGTAATTCTTCACCAGAAAATTTTGGGATGGCACCGCCTGTGCTTTCATCAATTTTCATGGAGAAGGTGCCGCCGGTAAATACTATCAATATTTTTTTCATATTTAGCTGCTCTATAAAATATTTTAGAAACAGGATACAAAATAAACAAAGACGGGGAATATGTGCAATGAACCAAAAATTGTGCAGATTAACTTTTAAGTTGTTAAGTTACCTTACGCAGAAGTTTTTCTCTGTGTAACTCCGCGAAATCTCTGTGACACTCTGTGTAATAAAAATCAATAAGTTACACAGAGCACCACCAAGCAGGCACTGAGAACCACTGAGAAAATATTTTTTTCTTCAGTTCTTGCGTAAGGAAAGTTATTAATTCTGCCGTTGTTCTCGATTTGATTTTTTACGAAGTATTGCCCTGTAAAATAGTTTTTAAATAACCTTGATGTAATATCCTGTGTGACTTATTTTTGGGTTACAAATTATATACGGAGAAGATAAAAATATGTTGTACGTTGAAGATGTTGATTTAACCCCGAACCCCCAGGCATTAAAATTTATACTGAACGAAAGAATATTAAATTTTGAAACTAGACAATACTCTGCTAAAGAGGAAGCTGCTGCTGACCCGTTTGCACAGGGAATATTTGATATTGAAGGGGTGGAGTCTGTTTTTTATATGGATAAGTTTGTAACTATTGAAAAAAATAAAGACGCAAACTGGGGGCAGATACAAAAGCCATTCATCAGTTTTTTAAAAGATTTTGATAAAAACCTAATACCAAAAGAAAAAGGAATAAAACATTTAGAACAAGACGCCAGTGAACTTCTAAAAAAAATAAACGAGGTTTTAGATACACGTATACGTCCGGCACTTGCGGGTGACGGCGGCGGTCTTGAGGTAATCGGTTTAGAAAACTACACTGTTAAAATTCGTTATCAGGGAGCTTGCGGTACATGCCCTTCGGCAATAACCGGAACACTTGCGGCAATAGAGGGACTTTTAAGACGAGACGTAGACGAATCTATTGAAGTTATACCCGCATAATTTTTTTTATAAAGAGGAAGAAATAATTTTTTTAAATCTTCCTCTTTAATCTTCTTTTTAATAAATTGCGTTCAAATAAAAACCGGCTGGCAAATTATGAACGAACAAGTTTTCAGCGCAACAGCAAAAATAGCTTCTATAAATTTTACTCTTTTTACAACGCACAAAGGGATATTAAAATTATTCTTTAATGATGCTTCACATCTTCGTGAGTCTGCTTCTATAACGCAGCTTCAACCCGATGACCCTTACCTTTTCGGAACATTTACACAGCTTAGAGAATACTTCAAGGTCGAAAGAAAAAAATTTGATTTGCCTCTAGATTTGCGCGGCACAGAGTTTCAATTACAAGTATGGGATCAACTTCAAAAAATACCCTACGGTAAAACAGTTTCCTACAAACAAATTGCTGCGGCTCTTGGCGATTCAAATAAGGTACGCGCTGTTGGAGGCGCAAACGGAGCAAATCCTGTACCTATCATTGTTCCATGTCATCGGGTTATAAATACCAACGGCGGGCTTGGCGGTTACACAGGAGGAATTCACCTAAAGGAAAAACTACTTAAACTTGAAGGTAAGTTAAGTATGGGGTTGTTCGAGTTTTAAAGGAAACAAAAAAAATAATTTCTGTTTCAACCGCCGGATTGATATTATTACAACAGTTCAAAAAGTTTCAGACAGCCGAATGATTGTTTTTTAATCTATTGCGTATTCGGCACCAACGGATACCCCGCCATCATTTTCACTGTCGAAAAACATCTGTCCGTAATTGCTGCTTATAATTTGGTTAAGCTCATCCTGAAAGAAAAACTTATCTTTCCCGAAAGCAGGGCGAAGCTGGTTGAACCATGTAGCTTTTGCGTCATACTTTGCAAAAAATATTTTTTTATTCCAATCAGGGTTTCTTCCCTGCAGAAAAGTAAGAGCAAAAACTTTTTCGCCGTGTAACTCGGTAATACCTTCAATTGAAACTTTACCCGGCAGTGCCGACATACTCGGTCCGCGGGCTGTGCGCGATAAACCCGAAACCTGTTTATAAGCTTCGCGGTAAATATTATAAGCGCGCTCCAATGGTATTGAAAAATAATGTTTTGCACCTGTATCTCTTTCAATAAAAAAGTAATAAGGAATCAGCCCGAGGTTAACCTGGTCGCGCCACAAACGTGCCCATATATCCGGGTCGTCATTAACGTGTTTTATAAGCGGTGATTGTGTTCTTATCTGTGCGCCTGTATTTCTTATTCTTCTTACAGCCTCATGCGATACTTCGGTACTTAGCTCCTGCCAATGATTATAGTGACCCATCAAACTTAAATGTTTTCCGGATTTTACAACTTTCTCAAAAAGTCTTAGAACGCCGTCGGCATCTTTATCAGTAACATATTTGTAGGGCCAGTAAGCAACAGATTTTGTACCGATACGGATGGAACGCAAATGATCAAACTCGGGTTCGAGGAGGGGAAGAATGTAGGACTCAAGTTTTTTAAGACTCATAATCATCGGGTCGCCGCCGGTAAGAAGAATATCCGTTACTTCTTTATGCTGTGCAAGATATTCTTGAAACCTTTTCGATTCATCGGTTGCAAATTTTAAATCGTCCATTCCTACAAACTGCGCCCAACGAAAACAAAACGTACAGAATGCGTGGCATGTTTGTCCGCTTGACGGAAAGATGAGACATGTTTCTTTATATTTGTGTTGAACGCCCGATACAGGCTCATCGCCAGTTGAAGGGATGTTAATTGTCATTTGTCCCGCGGGATGCGGGTTCAGTTCAAGGCGGATGTCTTCGGCTGCCTGCTTAATTTCCGCGGGGGTTGATTTTTTTCGCAACACATCAGCCATAGCATCAAATTGATCACCACTCAACATATCCTTTTGCATAAAAGTAAGCTGAAACATAGGATCATCGGGTACTTTGTCCCAATCAATTAGTTCGTCGATAACATAATTATTTGTTCTAAACGGAAGAACATGGGACACCACTTTAATGGCAAAGCGTTCATCCTCGGAAAGAACTTTTAGTTGTGGGATGTTATCGATGTCTCTGAGTCCAAAGAACCTCATATTTTTTGGGTTTATCATGGTAACATCCTCTCTTTTTTTTAATTTTAAAATAGCGCGGCATCTACCGGTATTTTTGAAATGTTTTATTAATATGTTCCCGGCAATCGTATTATGTAAAGA
>JAIOIM010000055.1 GCA_019912505.1 Ignavibacteriaceae bacterium | reverse complement strand
TTATCCCTGTTGATTCTGAGCATAGCGCTATCTATCAATGCCTTGAAGGTGAAAACAAATCCGAAGTTGAAAAAATTATTTTAACAGCTTCGGGCGGACCTTTCTTCAAAAAAGAAAAGGAAGCATTCAAAAAAGTTTCGGTTGCAGAAGCGCTAAATCATCCAAACTGGAATATGGGGAATAAAATTACCATCGACTCTGCATCTATGATGAACAAGGGGCTGGAGGTAATTGAGGCGCGCTGGCTGTTTAATGTGCCGTCAGTAAAGATTGAAGTTGTTATTCACCCGCAGTCAATTATACATTCAATGGTGCAGTACAACGATGGCTCGATAAAAGCACAGCTTGGTTTGCCGGATATGAAATTGCCCATTCAGTATGCGTTAGCATATCCCGAAAGACTAAAAAATAGTTTCGCGCGTACCGATTTACCCATAATAGGCACGTTTACTTTCTTCAAACCCGATGTAGAAAAGTTTGAATGTTTGAAGCTGGCTTTTGATGCGCTTGATGAGGGCGGAACCGCTCCGTGCGTACTTAATGCCGCAAACGAAATTGCGGTTGACAAATTTTTAAATGGTAAAATAAAATTTTCGCAGATACCGGAATTTATAACCGAGGCGCTTAATAAAATCGATAACCACATTGCGCCATCGCTTGAGGTTATTTATGAGTGCGACAAACGCACACGCGAATTTGTACAAAACTTGAGTTAAACTGTAGGAAGCTCTTTAATGGATTATATTATATATTTTGCAATTACAATCGGAATATTAGTTTTTATACATGAGTTCGGACACTTTGCCGCGGCAAAGTTAACCGGCATGCGCGCCGATGTGTTTGCAATTGGTTTCGGCAAACGTCTTTTCGGATGGAACAAAATTACCGGATTTACATTCGGCAATTTGGATAAAGACTGGGACGGCGAAGGGCATACTGATTACAGACTTTGCTTACTTCCGCTCGGAGGGTATGTTAAAATAGCCGGAATGGTTGACGAAAGTTTTGATACTGAATTTGCCAACAAAGAACCGCAGCCATATGAATTCCGCAGTAAATCTGCTTGGAAGAAGATGATTGTTATCTCAGCCGGTGTACTGATGAACCTGCTTTTAACATTTGCAATATTCTGGGGCGCCAATTTTTTCAAAGGTAAGCAGGTTACAAACACTACAACGCTTGCTTATGTTGCCCAAGATACAGCGGCAGATTCCGCAGGCTTTAAAACCGGCGACAAAATTTTATCTATCAACGGAAATAAAACCAGCAACTGGGAAGAATTGCGCACAGAAATTTTTATTACTTCGCTTGGGGAAAATCTCAAGGTTAAACTCAAACGCAATGGTAATATTGAGACGATTACTGTACCGCGAAATAAAATTCCCGAAACTGAAATTGAGCAGGTGTTATTCCTCGTGCCGGAAGGTATTCATGCTGCGGTTGGCGAGGTAGTAAAAAATTCTCCCGCAGAAAAAGCCGGCGTAAAAGAAGGCGATATACTGCTTGCTGTAGATAATCAAAAAGTACTAACAAGCAGCCAGGTAATAAAGTTAATCTCATCGAACCCCGAAAACAAAATACCGATTGAATTGCTCCGAGGTAAGGACACACTTACAGTGGAAGCCAAACCGAGCGAAGACGGTAAAATTGGTATTGCCATAGGACATATTTTTGATGGCGAAATAAGATACAAAACTTTCGGATTTTTCGAATCGATGTATTATGCCTCAGCGGATATTGCCAACATGACTGAACTAACTTTTAGCATGATAGGCAAAGTTTTTTCGGGCAAAGTTGAATTAGGTAAAGCATTTGCCGGTCCGGTTAAAATTGCTCAAATAGCAACCAAGTCAGCCGAGTCGGGTTTTTCAAGTTTTCTATTTTTCCTTGCGTTGCTAAGTTTAAGTTTGGCTTTGATAAACATTATGCCTTTCCCTGTATTAGACGGGGGGCATTTGGTCATCATTATTATTGAGGGTATTACAAAAAGAGAGATACCGGTAAAAGTAAAAATTGCCATTCAAAATGCAGGTTTTGTACTTTTACTTTTGTTGATGGCTTTTATAATCTATAATGATATTTTGAATATTTAAGATCGGGTTTTGCAAAAGGTAGTTTACCGCAAATAAGCGCGGCAATTGTACATGTTAAATTAGTCGGCAGTTCTACAATTTTTAATTAGAGTTTAACAC
>JAIOIM010000536.1 GCA_019912505.1 Ignavibacteriaceae bacterium | reverse complement strand
CTCTCGTTCTCTCTGAAATCTTGCAAGTTCAATTGCGGTTGTTGGTAGCCGGTTAAACTTAGAATCATATGTTTGAACTACAACGGCTAATTCTGATGATGTGATTTTAAGCGATTGATTTTTTACTTCTTCTTCAATTACTTTTTGTGTAAGCTGTTTTACTACTTCCGGGCTGCTTGCAAATATCCCTTTTTTAATAACACTAATTTTTTCATCAAGCTTTTGCTGGAGATCGGTAATCTGGTTATCGTAATCTTTAATCAGCAGTTTAGTATCTACTTTAGAATTTTTATTTGCAAGAGCCAAATCTTTATTAACTTTCAACTTTGCAAGCTGTTCCTGCAATGCGGTAAAATATGCTTCATTAGACATACTTTCGAGATATTCTGCCATTTGAGGGCTCTGTTTTGCAAGCTCACTTTTATATTCACTTAAAACTTTGTTTGAAACAGCAAGATCAATATCCGCAGCATTTTTATTTGCTTCAAACTGAGATAGCTGTTGGATTAAATTATTTGCCTGTGCATCAAGAGCAATTATCCCACCTTTTTGCTGATAATTTCTTAATATATCCTCAGCTTCGTTTAATTGCTGCAACTTCTCTTTTCTTTGAGTTGAAAGAAATTCTTTAACATTTGTAAGTTGATTTCTGCTAACATCCAAATTTAATTTTTTATATTCTTGAGCGTAAGTGTTTGCGATAAGTGCTACTTCGTAGGGTGAGGGAGAGTCAACCGTAATCTCAACAATATCTAACCCTCGTTTTTGTTCTACCAAAACCTTTTTTTCCAATAATATGGCAATACTTTCCTGGGTTAGAATTTCTTTAGGTTTTTCCTCGAAGTTAGAACCCTGACTAATTACAAGATAAAAACTATCAGGACTATTTACCTCCTTAAAATTCTTGATGATTGACTCAGCCACCCGATATCTAATTGAATAACTTTTGAGTATTTCAATTTCGTTTGCAATAAACCTGTCACTTCCAAAATCCTGAAATTCGGGCATTAATGGAGACTCCAAAATATTGCCGGACGGCTTTGAGATTTTGATGCTTGTAACCGCCTTATAAATGTCCTGCGCATTAACGGCATAAATTATCGATACAGTTAAACTTGTTAATGTAATTAAAATTACTGGCAATAGATT
>JAIOIM010000535.1 GCA_019912505.1 Ignavibacteriaceae bacterium | reverse complement strand
CTTCAAGAATTGGCAATTTAATTTTTTTTATCTCTAACTTTTTTTGTTTTCCCTTGCCGTTTCCGTTATTTCCATTCGATCCGTTATTCCCATTCGATCCGTTATTCCAGTCCTTCGGCAAATTGTTTTTATCCTTATAATTTTTGTAAGAATAAACTTTGTTTTTATAGTTCCGCAGTACAATTTTTTCTGAATCGTGGTGAAGAACATAATTAGGCAGAATCGGTATTTTACCGCCGCCGCCTGGTGCATCAATTACAAAATGAGGAATAGCAAGCCCGCTTGTATGCCCGCGTAACGCTTCAACAATTTTAAGCCCCGTTTCAATCGAAGTTCTAAAATGGTTTGCGCCCTTTGTCTCGTCTGCCATATACATATAATATGGGCGGACTCTAATCTTCAATAATTTTTGTAATAATTCTTTTACAATTTCAGGTTCGTCATTTACACCTTTCATCAAAACCATCTGGTTGCCGACGGGTATTCCGGCGTTTGCAAGCATCTCACAAGCTTTGCTGCTTTGTGGAGTAATTTCCCATGGATGGTTAAAGTGCGTATTTATATACACCGGATGATATTTTTTTATCATCTCACAAAGTTTCGGAGTTATCCGGTGTGGTAACACACATGGCATCTTTGTACCGATGCGAATAATTTCTATATGTTCAATCTGACGAAGACGTTTTAATATTTTTTCGAGCATTGTATCGGTAAGCATCAACGGATCGCCGCCAGATACAATTACATCACGTATTTCGGTATGTGCTTCAAGATATTTAAATGCACTATCGAGACCCTTCATCGAAATTTTATCGTGGTTGCCCACTTTTCTTTTTCTTGTACAAAAGCGGCAGTACAAACCGCACTGGCTTGTTGTAAGAAAAAGCGCACGATCGGGGTAACGATGAGTAATGTTTGGTACAGGGCTCATCGCATCTTCCATCAGCGGGTCTTCTTCGGCATCGAAGTCTTCAAGTTCTTTCTTGTCCGGCACGCATTGTCGCCAGATAGGATCACCGGGGTACCGTATTAAACCAAGATAATACGGGTTGATCCTTGCCTGAAAAAACTCATCTAATTCTTCGGCAACGCTTCTGTCGAGGTTAAATTTTTCAACTAACTCATCGACAGTGTGTACGCTATCTCTAACCATTTGTTGCCATAGTTCCATAACTATCCTCGGCTTTTATTATTGAGTAAAATACTTACCAAAAACTATCAAATTATCACCGATCGAATAAAAATCATTTATCTCGGCTATAATTACATAATTGTTACGAAGGTAAAAATTTCTCGTAGCAGAATAACTTTCTTTAGATGACGTTTCCGCCAAAAGCCATCTGCCGCTATTTTGCTTTACAAAATTTTCTGCATGAAGCAGTAATTCGTTTCCAACTCCTTTTATTCCGGAGTCGGGATCGGAGGCAATCCAATAAAGATCATAAGTGCCGTCCGTAAGCGGGCGCAGACCAGTGCAGTGGTAACCTATCACTTTTCCTTCATGTTCGTAAACATAAAGATGGTAATCGGTTTGCTGCGGGTTATTAGCCGCTATGCTTATCAGTTCCATTGCAACATTCACTTCGCTTTGGCTGAAGTTTGGAATTCTATTCAACATATCTTCAAGCACTTGTGCATCAGCTTGCTTTATTTTGCGTATCATCCCTGTGCCTTGCTAAAGCAAAATTTGCAATATTAAAAAGCAGGTCGCCATAACTTAAACCGGCTGCATTTGCAGCGCGGGCAAAACCGGAGTCGGTGGAAATATCTGGATTAGGGTTAACTTCAATAACGTATGGTGTGCCGTCTTTTGCTAGGCGTATGTCTACGCGGGCGTAATCACGACAGTTCATCGCTTCAAAAGCTGCAAGCGCTGTTTCTTCAACTTTCTTTTTTATATTTTTTGAAAGTTTAGCAGGGCATTGCGGTTTTGTGTGTTCGTAATAAACTGTATCTGCAATCCATTTCCCTTCGTATGTAACTATCTTCGGAAGGTGAGACGGGAGAGATCCGAAACATATTTCGGAAATAGGCAGCACACTACTGCCGAGTACAGCGGCATTTAGTTCTCTTCCTTCAATATACTCTTCAATAATAACATCCTGTTTGTATGTTTCGAAAAGGAACTTGAGCCGCTTTGTTACGCCGGTGAAGTTTTTAACCACCGAAAGTTCTGAAATGCCTATACTGGCATCTTCAGTATTTAATTTTAAAATGACAGGAAGATTTAGGTTGAAACTTTTCTTTGCAGGAAGTTCGCCGCATTTAACATAATATGAACGTGGTGTGCTTATGCCGCTTGCTCGCAAAATATTTTTTGTTCGGTATTTATTCAAACAATTACCAAGACTGGATGGGAGGCTTCCGGTATATCTTACGCCAAGTAATTCGTAAATTCCTGCCATACAATATTCATACGCCGAGATTCCTTCGACAGATTCGACAAAATTAAAAATTACTTTCGGATTTTTTTTCTGTATTGCGCTAATACTTTTAAACGCGTCCAAATCAATAGGCAACGATGCTACATTAGAGAATCGTTCCTTTAAACTTTTAGTTATTATTTTTAATTCGTTTGAAAAACCGCTTTCGGAAAGATCATTAGATACTTCGCCATCTACAGCGGGTTTGCCGCTATACACAGAAAAAATGCTTACAGGTGAGTTGTAGCAAATTAAAATATTTGCGTTTATCTTCATATCAAATTGTATCTTTTTGCAGCCGAGAGCAAAACTTTATTTATCATATCATTATAATTTAATC
>JAIOIM010000534.1 GCA_019912505.1 Ignavibacteriaceae bacterium | reverse complement strand
ATTATATACTGTTCGGTAATATCTTTTGAAAGATTATGCTTTTCGAATTGGTAATTAAATTTATTTTGTTTTTGCGCTGTTTCATTTTTACCGGTAATAACACTTTGGAGTGAACCGAGATAAAATGGTTTTTCGATGTTAATTAGCGCAGAGTATAAGCCACCGTTTGTAATCCCTACATCATAGCCGATTGCTTTTGCGTCCGGGTTGGTAGAAACAATATTTCCGTTATTATTTAGATACGGAGCAAAAAGATAATCGGCAGTTAATGAGATTTTAACACCTAAATTTTCCTCGTAATCAATTTTATTCTGAAGATTACTTAAAAGAATTCCATTCTGATATTCTTTAAGAGTTGCGGAATTGGTTATCCCTTTCTCTAAATAATATTGAAGATTTGTTTGAGCTACCGCAATATTAACAATTGATATAATAAAAGTTATCGATATAATTATCTTTTTCATTTGATTTATTAAAACTCCACTTCTATAATATGCATCTGTTTTTCAAAAGAATATCTTATTTTGTAATTATACAACAAGCATATTTTTTTTACAATCGCCAGTCCCAATCCTATCGACTCCTTGGAAGTAATATTTTTATCAAAACGGCTGAATAATTTTTCTTCATTTAACGGCTGCTCGCAACCGGTATTCGATATTCTCAATAAACTTTCAGAAAGATATACCTCAATTTTGCCGTTTTCGTAATTATGCCTTATCGCGTTTGATAATAAGTTGCTGACTAAAACATCGGCAAGGGTTACATTACAAACTATATTGTTTACCGAATATATATTTGATGTAATTGCAATATTTTTTGATTCGGCAATATCAGCAAAGTTATCAATTATTTTTTTTACAGTTTCACCAATATTAATTTTGGTTGAATCGAAAAAATCTTTACTCTCTAATTTTGCAAGAAGAATGAGGGACCGGTTTAGTTTATCAAGTTTATTTATGTTCTGATACGCTTTACGCAAATCCTCAACCATCTCTTCATCTACTAATTTCCTCTGCAATAAAAGCTCAAGCCTACTTTTTATTATGGAAACCGGCGTCTGTAATTCATGACTCAAATCTTCAGTGAATTCTTTTAATGCCTGATACTCTTTACTCGCTTTTTCTGATAACTCATTCAATACAACATTCAATTCTGTAAACTCATCAATATCTGATGAATCCAGTTCAATAGTTTCGCCTGATTTAATGCTGTATTTTTTTAATTTGAATAAATTTTTATAAAATGGGCGAAATATTTCTTTTGTAGTTTTTCGATTTATAAAATAAAGAATCGCAACAAACATTATAAAAACAACTGTAAAAATAATTAACAGACTGATTAGCAAATCTTCCATCTCAATTAGAGATGTTCTAACGGTAAGTTTATAATGTTTGTTATTTGAAGAATAAAACGAAACAATTTGCCGGAAGGGTTCCATTTCATTTACCTCTGCCTGGTATATTGATGTATCACCAGGGGCTTGTTCAAAAGACATTTTTTTATTCAGTTCTGTAACTTCAATAAACGGAGGATTATCAACCGGGATACCTTTTGATATTTTTTTCATTATCTCCTGTTTATTTACAAAAAGCTGTTCATCAACATCATCCTTTATAATCCAGTTTAAAGCAAAATAAATAGCAGCAAAAGCTGTAAAAAAAACTATCGTTGAGTTTAATAGATAATAGCGGGATATTTTATTTATGAGTTTCATTTTGCTGCAAATTTATACCCGACACCGTACACCGATTGGATATTGTCGACAGCCCCGGATTCAGATAATTTTTTTCTCAAATTTTTTATGTGAGTATACACAAAATCAAGATTATCGAATGCATTTGAGTTGTCCCCCCAGATATGCTCGGTAATTGCTTCTTTTGTTAAAACCCTTTCTTTATTGCTCATAAAAAATAATAACAAATCATATTCCCGACGCGTCAGTTCAATAACCTTATTTTTAATGCTAACTTTTCGTTTTTCTAATTCAATCTTTATATCCTCGAATTCTATTACATTATTTCCATCAAAATTTCTTCTCCGCAAAAGCGATTTGATACGCGCATTAAGTTCCACAAGGTGAAATGGCTTTGTTAGGTAGTCATCTGCGCCGAGGTTTAACCCGCTTACTTTATCATCGAGCGAGTTTTTTGCAGAGATTACAACAACACCGCATTTTGGTTGTTTCTGTTTTATTAAATTTATCAAATCAAGCCCCGAACCATCGGGCAGCATCAAATCAATCAGGGCGCAGTCATATTCAAAGAGATTAACAAGTTGACTTGCCTTAGTAAGCTTTTCTGCAAAATCACAAACATATCCTTCTTTTTTCAAAAAGGCAGCAATTGATTCGGAAATTTCTTTTTCGTCTTCTAAAATTAAAATTTTCATTTATTTATCATTTTTATAAAAATAATTTAAACAAATAATCTGTAGAAAAGTTGAAGATGAAAAGCTCTTTTTTTTCGATCAGTAGTTGGCTGGTGAGGATTTAAAAACATTATGGTAAAATAAATAAAGTCTGGCGATTGCGTAATAAAATTATTGATGTGCTATTTATACAACTCAACATCTCAAAAATTAATTTATAATTGTTGGTTCGACAAAATTGGTAAGATAGCTAAGTAATAAAAAAGGCTGTCTTAAAAAAGACAGCCTTAGAAAAGCTTACCAGCCGCGTCTTCCGCCGCCGCCGCCACCTCTGTTGCCGCCACCGCCGCCTCTATTGCCGCCACCGCCGCCTGGGCGTTTGTCGGTTCTTGGGCGAGCTTCGTTAACAACGAGTTTTTTGCCTTTTACATCTTTGGTATTTAAAGCATCCATTGCTTTTTGACCTTCTGCCATACCTGGCATTTCAACAAATCCAAAACCTTTGGATTCTCCGGAAAATAAATCCCTAATAACTTTTGCACTTCTTACCTGACCAAATTCAGCGAATAATTCCTGCAGTTCGAGATCGGTAACATCCTTAGAAAGGTTGCCTACGTAAATGTTCATGACGTTCCTTGTAAATTGTTGGTTGTGATTATTTCTTTTCAGCTACTAAAGGAGTTTATACCGATTGAGTAAACTGAGGGTCTTATTAAAAATGGGGTATAATTCGCATAATTTTATATAAGCCATGGTCTAATATATAACAATTTTTATTATTAGACTACACAAATAGTAATTATTTTGAAGTGGGGAAACCCTAAAATATATAGGTTTTAATAAATTTTACCCAACTGAAACTTCGAACAATTTTCGAAAAAATGAAATTTAATTACTTCAAACTATAAATGTACTTCATCGATTCGAAGATATTATTTATATTGGAATAAACCGGTTTCCAGTTTAACAATTTATTTGCCAATGCAGAACTTGCAATTAAATTTGCAGGGTCGCCGTTTCTTCTTTCAACAATTTCATAATTTATCTTACTGCCGGTTACTTCCGAGGCAGCGTTTATCATTTCTAATACCGATGCGCCGCTGCTTGTTCCAAGATTTACGGTCAAGTCTTTTTCGGTATCGAATAAATAGTGCATTGCAAGAATATGCGCAGTTGAAAGATCATTTACATGAATATAATCTCTTATACATGTACCATCGGGCGTATTATAATCATTACCGAATACTAACATCTTTTTTCTGATTCCCGCCGCAGTTTCCATTATAATTGGAGAAAGGTTTGCGGGGTTTGTTTCTTTTGCTTTTATTCTTTTCTTTACATCATATCCGGTAGCATTAAAATACCTTAGCGCGGCGTATTTTATTCCTTTAAGTTTACTATACCATTTTAGATTTTCTTCAATGGCAAGTTTAGTGTAGCCGTAATAGTTTTCCGGAACTTTTGGATGATCTTCATCAATAGGAATGTACTGAGGGCTGCCGTAAACAGCGGCAGAAGATGAAAAAATAAATTTACTAATTCTCTGCTCTTCACAGAAATTTAGAAGCCGCAATGTGCCGCTTATATTATTCTGTGAATATTTTGAAGGAGTAATCATCGATTCACCGGCGGCTTTCCACGCGGCAAAATGAAATATTACATCAAACTGTTTATTGTTTAATTTGGTAAGATCGCTTGAATTGCAAATGTCCCCCTCAACAAGTGATGAACCGGGATGCACATTTTCTAATGAGCCGGTTGATAAATTATCAAAGATAGTAACATCGTTGCCTGCTTCAATTAAATCGTGGGCAACATGGCTGCCGATATATCCGGCACCGCCGGTTATTAAAATATTTTTCAGTTATGCCTCTGTTGAGTTTTGGTTAGAAATTTATACGTCCCTAATATTAGGCTGCCTTAAAAGTGTTGTGTCAATTCTCAGCCTCAAAAATTAGCGCTGCTATTTTCATTCATTACAATATGACTGACAAAAACTTTTAAGACAATTCTAAAAAAATTATTTCATGGGTGCGCCGGCTTCACGACTTTTGCTTCTTTCCATAGATTGCAGAACGAGATATCTTTCGCCAAATTTTGCCATGTTATCGAGTTCGGTATCATACTGATCGTAGTGTCTTTCTTCATCAACAACAAGACTCTCAAACAATTGTTTAGAAACCGAATCTGCGTTGGCAGAACATTCGTTTGCCCATAAGTTATAATCGCGAGCACTGTTTTGTTCCATCTTTGCAGCCATTTCAAGCATTTCTTTTACTTCATGAAGTTTAACTACTTCATGGGCAGCCGTTAAGTTAACTTCGCCTTTTAAGAATAAAATTCTCTCGGCAAGTTTTTCAATGTGCATCATTTCTTCAATTGCTGTTCTTCTAAAAAGATTTGCAAGAAGATCATAGCCCTGGTCATCACAATGAAAATGAAAATACATATACTGGTGTATTGCGGCTAATTCATCCGCAACTGCTTTATTTAATAGTTCTATACTTTTTTCGTGCATTTTAACTCCAAATACTTAACTTGAAAAATTGTGAAATTCACAATTACATTTTATTCAATCCCCCGCTCATATTCAACTGTTTAACAAACCCACACAAGCAAATTATCATCAATAAATTGGGAAATAAGAATAATAATAGGTTTAAAG
>JAIOIM010000533.1 GCA_019912505.1 Ignavibacteriaceae bacterium | reverse complement strand
CCTCTCATATTCAAATTATTGTTTTTACGTTTTTGTTCGGCGGGGTTGTGGGATTGATTTCTAAAAGCGGGGGAACAAGGGGCATTGCAAACATTGTAACAAAATATGCGCGTACAAGGCGTTCGGGACTTATTGCTACATGGGCTTCGGGGCTTATGATATTTTTTGATGATTACGCCAACACATTAATAGTAGGTAATTTGATGAGATCAATTACCGATAAATTAAAAATCTCAAGGGAAAAATTATCATTTATAGTAGATGCCACTTCCGCACCCGTAGCAAGTATTGTAATTATAAGTTCGTGGATAGGGTTTGAAGTTGGGTTAATTCAAGATGGTTTAAAGAGTATCGGGTCTACCGCTAATGCCTACGATATATTTCTCAAAACTATCCCGTTCAGGTTTTACCCAATTTCTATGCTGATCTTTGTTTTTTTACTTACATATTTTAATCGCGATTTTGGTCCGATGCTTAAAGCCGAAAGAAGAGCTGTACGCGAAGGGAAAGTTGTACGCGATGGAGTGATTGCAGCGAAGGATTTAACCGAAACATCAGAGATTTTCGGAAACGATGAAAAAGCAAAATGGTATAACGGTGTAGTACCAATTGCAGTACTTATAATAGGCACATTGTTCGGGTTGTACTATACCGGCATTAGCGCGGTTCAGCAGCAGGGCGTTGCAAATTATGGTTTTCAGGATATCATCGCTAATTCTAATTCTTACCTGTCGCTGTTATGGGCAAGTTTTGCCGCATGTATTGTTGCCGGCGTAATGATAGTTTTACAAAAAATTATGACGGTAAACGAAACCGTGGATGCATGGTTTATCGGATTACGTTCAATGCTTCTTGCACAATTAATTTTAACACTCGCGTGGGCAATAGGTTCAATTACACAGGATCTTAAAACAGCCGATTACATCATCAGCATTATCAGTAATTCAATAGACCCGAGATATTTGCCGGTTATAATATTTTTAGTTTGTGCTTTAACAAGCTTTGCCACCGGCACAAGCTGGGGCACTATGGCAATTATGATGCCTATTGTAATTCCGCTTGCCGGGCATGTAACAAATTTGTATCACTATTCCCCGGTCGATTCATCCTTAATAATTTATGGTGTTATCAGTTCGGTTTTGGCGGGTTCTGTATTCGGCGATCATTGCTCTCCTATAGCCGACACAACAATTTTAAGTTCAATGGCTTCCGGGTGCGATCATATGGATCATGTACGCACACAGCTGCCTTACGCAATTCTTACCGCTGTGGTTTGCATGATTGTCGGAGATATTCCAACAGCGTTTGGCTTTTCACCATATCTTTCGATAGTAATAATTGCAATAATCCTCGGCGGTATAATTTTCTTTTTTGGTAAAAAGCCGGATGCTGTTGAAGTTTGATAAATCGAGAAGTCAATTTAATTTGAACAGTTGCCGCTATCGGAGATAGTTTCTGCGCCACACCTGGACCCTTCGATGGACACGGTATAGAGGAGGTTAAATGTTAGTGAGTGATAATTATAGATTGCGCTAAAAAAATTAGATGAAACAAATTCAGCCGGTTTTTTTATCAACATTAAAATGATTAAAAACCAACTCAGCTTTTTTCTTTCCTATTACCTCTGCTAATTTTTCTTGAGAGGAAATTTTTATTTCATTCAGGCTGCCGATTTTTGTCAGCAGAAGTTGAGCCGCAGATGGACCAATCCCTTTTATTTCATTTAACTCGGTTGTTATTGTTCGTTTACTTCTTCGCAGCCTGTGGAATGTAATTGCAAACCGATGAGCTTCATCGCGTAGATGCTGAAGCAGTTTTAAACCGGATGAAGTT